>JAGQTW010000021.1 GCA_020438785.1 Mycobacterium sp.
AACCGCTACGTGCATTCGGCCTATCAGGTGAGCGACCTCGACGCCCTGGCCGCCGGCGGTGAGTTCCTCAATGACAGCGGCTATTCCAGGTCCTGGGGTATCGGCCGCCACATCCAGGGCAGCCAGCTGTTCGACTATTGGCGCGATCCGGAGGGCTTCCTCATGGAGCACTACGCCGACGGCGACATGTTCGACAACACCCTCGAGCCAGGCTGGGCACCCTTCACCGCATCGGGTCTGGCGCAGTGGGGGCCGCGCGCCACCAAGGACTTCCTCGGAACAGACCCGAAAAGCGCTCGCCACGAAGCCGTTTCGATGATCTCAGCCCTACGCGAGAAGAACGAGTTCGACCTCAATCGCCTCATCGGCCTGCTGAAAGTTGCCACCTCATGACCATTTCCGTTCTCCGCACCGTCGACGCCTGGTGGGTCGCCACCCCCGCCGGCGCCGCCAGGGTCACCACTTCCGCGCGCACCACCGCGGAGCTGCTCGCCGACCGGGCCGCCGTCCAGGCCGCCGCCGGCGGCGCCGACACCGTCCCGGTCACCGATCTCGAGTTGCTGTCCCCGGTGACCACACCGTGCCGGGTGGTGGCCCAGATGACCAACTTCGCCTCGCACGTCGAAGACGCCGGGATGGACCCCAAGACCATCCCGCTGACGTTCTTCCGCAAGTCCTCGGCGTCGATCAGCGGTCCGTTCGCCGACGTGGTCAAGCCGGCCCACGTCAAGTTCCTCGACTACGAGGTGGAGATCGGTCTCGTCGTCGGCCGTGACATCCCGGTCGGCACAACGATTTCCGAGTCGAACCTGTCGGAGTACATCGCCGGCCTGGTGGTGACCAACGACATCTCCGCCCGCGACATCCAGTTGCCGCAGACCCAGTTCTACGAGGCCAAGTCCTACCCGAGCTTCACCCCCACCGGTCCGGCACTGGTACTGCTGGACGCCGACGAGCTGAAGCGATTCGGCCAGCTCCGCCTGCAACTGCGGGTCAACGGCGAGCGGCGTCAGAACGCACTGGTCGACGGCGACATGCTGTACTCCCCGGTGCAGGCACTGCAGTCGCTGAGTCGATTCCAGGACCTCGCGGCGGGCGATTTGATCCTCACCGGAACACCGGTCGGCACCGCACTGAGCGCGCCGCCGAAGCCCATCGCGTTCATCGCCTCGCTGCTGCCGCCCGCGGTGAAGTGGAAGGCGTTCTTCAAGAGCCAGGCGCGCAATCCGAAGTACCTGCATAGCGGCGACGTGATCGAGGCGTCGGTCGGCACCGACGACCGTGCCATCGACCTGGGGACCCAGCGGATGACGGTGGTCTACGCCTAGTAGTCGAGGTCCGGTAGCGGCAGCGCGCACACCTTGCGGGCGTCCTCGGGCGACATCCCGAACAGCTGCAGGACACTTTCGGTGACAGCATCGGCCGTCGCGCCGGCATCGCGGTGCGGCTGACGCTCCAGCAGATGACCCAGGCCCATCAGGGCCCCCGCCGCGACGGTGAGGGCCAGTTCCGGATCGTCGATGTCGAACCGTCCCGCGGCGAGAGCGGCCTTGATGTCGCGCATCGCCCTCGGCGCCAGGCCCCTGTCGGATGTCATCAGCGCCGACCAGTTGGCCAGCAGGATGCGGCTCTCCTGCGGCCGCTCCCGGAAGAACCGTCCGGTGAGCCGGAAGCTGCACGCGAACACCGCGGCGGGATCCTCGATATCGGCGGTGAGGTGGTCCAGGACCGCCCCGTGGGTGTCGAGGACATCGGACACGGCGGCCTCGAACAGCTGCTCCTTGCTGTCGAAGTGGTTGTAGAACGAACCCATACCCACGTCCGCTGACTGGGTGATCTCCAGAACCGGAACGTTGAGCCGCCCCTCGGCGATCAGCGCCTGCGCGGCCCGGACCAGCGCGGCGCGGGTCCGCTGCTTGCGGCGCTCCAGACGGTTGACTCGCTGTTCGGAATCCTCGGCCACGGCTCGATGTTACCGGCCCATGTTCATTTCTGAGGAATTCATCAATACCTATTGACTGGCGCCGATCCATATGTGACGATTTCGTCAGTTACTAGAAGGAGCTGGGATGATCGCATCCAAGGCCGTGCCGGTCGTCGTCATCGGAGCCGGACCCACCGGCGTCACCGCCGCCACCCTGCTCGCCCAGAACGGCGTCGAGACCCTCGTCCTGGACCGCTGGGCCGACGTCTACCCCCAGCCCCGCGCGGTCCACCTCGATGACGAGGTGTACCGCATCGTTCACCGGCTCGGCATCGCCGACGAGTTCGCCAAGATCTCCCGGCCCGCGCTCGGCCTGCGGCTGCTGGATCCGGCGATGACCGTCCTGGCCGAGTTCCAGCGCGACCCGGCCCGGACCCGGCACGGCCACCCGGAAGCCAACATGTTCGACCAGCCCGAGTTCGAGGCGCTGCTGCGGACCAACCTCGAGCGTCATCCGGCCGCCACGCTGCGGGGCAACGTCGAGGTCACCGACATCGTCGACATCGGGCAGGGCCGCAGCCGCATCTGCTACACCGACCGCGGTGACGGAAGCACCCATGAGGTTCAGGCGGACTACGTACTGGGCTGCGACGGGGCGAACTCGCTGGTCCGCACCCGCATCGGGGCAAGCATGCGGGACTTGAACTTCGAGCAGCGCTGGCTGGTGGTGGACGTGGCCACCACGGCCGAGCTCGATCAGTGGGGCGGCGTGCACCAGCTCTGCGACCCGCGCCGCGCCGGCACCTTCATGCAGATCGGCGACGTCCGGTACCGCTGGGAGTTCCGCCTGCTGGCCGGTGAGACGGCCGACGACTTCCGCACGCTCGGTGCGCTGCGCCCGCTGATCGCACCCTGGATCGGACAGGTCGGCGATGACCAGCTCGAGGTGATCCGGGTGGCCGAGTACACCTTCCGCGCGAAGATCGCCGACCACTGGCGACGCGGCAACACCTTTCTGCTCGGCGACGCGGCGCACCTCACCCCGCCGTTCGTTGGTCAGGGCATGTGCGCGGGCGTACGCGACGCGATGAACCTGGCGTGGAAACTTGAGGGCGTCGTGAACGGCACACTCGGTCCGGAGGTTCTGGACACCTACGAGCAGGAGCGGAAGCCGCACGCCCGCAAGATGATCGGGCTCGCACTGATGGTTGGCCGGGCGATGACCGCCGGTGGACGAATCGGTGACCTGGCCCGGCGAACCATCGTGCCGCGGATGCATCTGCTGCCGGGATTGCGCGAGCGCGTCATCGACTCCCAGACCCCGGCGCTGAACCGCTCCGTCCTGGTACACCGGACCTACCTGCCCGGTGAACTCGCGGGCACGTTGTGCCCCAACGCCGTCCTGCGCGACGGGCGACGGTTCGACGACGACTTCGGCAACGGGTTCACCGTCGTCGTCGACCGGCCGTTGGGCCCGATCGAGCGGTCCCTTGCCGAAAGCCGCGGTGCGGTGGTGCACATCGCCGAACCGGGTGGCGAACTGGAGCAATGGCTGCGCCGCGGGCTCGCGCATGCGGCCGTCGTCCGGCCCGATTACACGGTGCTGAGCGCCGGTCGGGACGTGCACAAGGTCTGTGCGTCGCTCCCCGCGGCGGGGCCGACCGCGCCGCGCTGAGATCTACTCGGGGGTCACCTGGTGGCTGTCGACGAACAGCAGCGTGCCCTCGTCCAGCAGCACCGCCCAACGCCTCGCCGCATCGGCGATGCGCGTCTCGCCCAGATCCACCGGCTGGCCCGCCATTTCACCGAAGTCCTCGACCACGACACCGCGCGACTCCACGTCGCCGTCGACGTGGACGCGCACGCGCTGGTCGACCGCGATGGACGGTTCAGCGCCCTTGCGGCGCAACACCTTGCCCAGCTTGGCCATCAGGGTTCACCTCCACTCGGGTCCAAGTTGCGCAAGTACAGCACGTCGGCTCACGATTTGGACGAGATTGCGGCATTCGCAACCGAAGTGCAACCGAGCCGGAATCCGACGAATAGCCAAGCCTCGGTGGGCAAGCGACGATGCTTCAGTATTCCGTCGCGGGAACGGCCGTGCCGGAGCCGGCCCGCGGGATGGGCGGCACAATCGACCACAGCACCTCGGCCTCCTCCTCGCCGGGGTTGTCCCAGGAGTGCACGGCGCGGGCCGAGAAGGTGTAGCTGTCGCCGGTTTTCAGCAATGACTCGGCGCCCTCGACCGTCAAGCGGAGGCAGCCGCGTACGACGAAGACGAAGATGGTCTCCGAGTCCAGGGTGTAGGCGCCACCGGTACCGCCGCCGGGCTTGAGCACCGAGCGCATCACCTGCAGGTGCCGCTCGCTCTGCGGGGTCAGCACGTATTCGCGAATTCCGCTGCCGCCCATCTCGATCGGAGCTCCGAGACCACTTCGCACCACCGGCGATTCCGGGTAGTCGAACAGCGAACCCACCGACACGCCGAGGATCTCGCACACCTTGAGCAGGTTCGGCACCGAGATGGTGGTCTGGCCGCGCTCGACCAGGCTGAGGAAACCCTTGGTGAGGCCGGCCCGGTCGGCGACCGCCTCCAACGTCAACGCCCGGTCCTTGCGCAGCGAGCGCAGCTTGGGCCCGAGGCGGGTCATCCAACCGTCGGTAGTGTCGGCGACGTCGTCGGCGGTGGCTGCGTTCCGGGACATCCGAGACACCTCACCTTCGTCTGCCGACCCCCGGGGCCTTGCGGAGCCAAAGTTTAGCGGTATATAACTTCTGTAGTTTTACACCACTAAACCATCAGGATGGAACATGAGTCTGTACGCAGTCGTCGACCCCAAGACCGGTGACGTCGTTCGGGAGTATCCGACCGCGACCGACAAGCAGATCGAGCAGGCGCTGGCCTCGGCCAGCAAGGCCTACCGCGAGTGGTCGAAGAACTCGACGCTGGCCCAGCGCGCGGACCTGATCCGCCGCGTCGGCGCCCTGCACACCGAGCGCCGCGAGGAACTGGCCGACATCATCCACCGGGAGATGGGTAAGCCCGTCGACCAGGCGCTGGGCGAGGTGGACTTCAGCGCCGCGATCTACGAGTACTACGCCGACAATGCCGAGAAGTTCCTGGCCGACGAGCCGATCGAACTGCTCGGGGGCGAGGGCAGCGCGGTCATCCGGCGCGGACCGGTCGGCGTGCTGCTGGGCATCATGCCGTGGAACTACCCGTACTACCAGGTGGCGCGGTTCGCCGGACCCAACCTGACGCTGGGCAACACGGTGGTGCTCAAGCACGCTCCGCAGTGCCCCGAGTCCGCGGCAGCCATCCAGAAGATCTTCGACGACGCCGGCTTCCCCGCGGGCGCCTACGTCAACGTCTACGCCACCAACGAGCAGATCGCGACGGCGATCGCCGACCCACGCGTGCAGGGCGTGTCGCTCACCGGCTCCGAGCGGGCGGGCGCCGCGGTGGCCGAGATCGCCGGCCGCAACCTCAAGAAGGTGGTCCTCGAACTCGGCGGATCCGATCCGTTCATCCTGCTGAGCACCGACGACCTCGAGGGTGCGATCGACCTCGCGGTCGCCGGGCGGTTCGAGAACACCGGTCAGGCGTGCAACGCCGCCAAGCGATTCATCGTCGCCGCCGACCTCTACGACGAGTTCCTGGACAAGTTCACCAAGAAGGTGCTCGAGACCGCCGACGGCCTGGCCCCGCTGTCCTCGGCGGCCGCCGCGAGCCGTCTCGGCGAGCAGGTCGACCGCGCGGTGGCCGACGGCGCGAACCTGGTGTCCCAGGGCGAGCGCAAGGGCGCCTACTTCCCGCCCGGCGTGCTCACCGGCGTGTCCCCCGACTCCGCGACCTACCGCGAGGAGCTGTTCGGCCCGGTCGCCATGGTGTTCAAGGCGGGCTCCGAGGACGAGGCGGTGGAGATCGCCAACGACATCCCGTTCGGCCTCGGCTCCTATCTGTTCACCACCGATTCGGAGCAGGCCAAGCGGGTGGCCGACAAGATCGAGGCCGGCATGGTGTTCGTCAACATCGTCGGCGCGGACAGCATGGAACTGCCGTTCGGTGGGGTCAAGCGCTCCGGCTTCGGCCGCGAGCTGGGCCGGTTCGGCATCGACGAGTTCGTCAACAAGAAGCTCATTCGGATCGGATGACGATGAGCACCGTTGCCGCGCCACCGGCGAAGGACACCTACACACCACTGGAGTTGTTCGGCATCGACCGGCTGCTCGACGAGGACGAACGCGACATCGCCGCCACGGTGCGCAGGTTCGTCGAGACCCGGCTGAAGCCCAACGTCGAGGACTGGTTCGAATCAGCGACCCTGCCAAAGGAACTCGCCAAGGAGTTCGGCGAGCTCGGTGTGCTCGGCATGCATCTGCAGGGCCACGGCTGCGCGGGAACCAACGCCGTCAGCTACGGCCTGGCCTGCCTGGAACTCGAGGCCGGCGACAGCGGCTTCCGCAGTTTCGTATCCGTGCAGGGCTCGCTGTCGATGTTCTCGATCTACCGCTACGGCTCCGAGGACCAGAAGAACGAGTGGCTGCCGCGGCTGGCCGCGGGCGAGGCCATCGGCTGTTTCGGGCTGACCGAGCCGGACTTCGGCTCCAACCCGGCCGGCATGCGGACCCGGGCGCGGCGCGACGGCAGCGACTGGGTGCTCAACGGCACGAAGATGTGGATCACCAACGGCAACCTCGCCGACGTGGCGACGGTGTGGGCGCAGACCGACGAGGGGATTCGTGGATTCCTGGTGCCCACCGACACCCCCGGGTTCACCGCCAACGCGATTCACAAGAAGTTGTCGCTGCGGGCCTCGGTGACCTCGGAGTTGGTGCTCGACAACGTCCGCCTGCCCGCCTCGGCGCAGTTGCCGCACGCCGAGGGTCTCGGTGCCCCGCTGTCCTGCCTGAACGAGGCGCGCTTCGGCATCGTGTTCGGCTCCCTGGGCGCCGCCCGGGACAGCCTGGAGACCGCGATCGCCTACACCCAGTCGCGCGACGTCTTCGACCGTCCGCTCTCGAGCTACCAGCTGACCCAGGAAAAACTGGCCAACATGACCGTCGAACTGGGCAAGGGCATGCTGCTGGCCATCCACCTCGGCCGGATCAAGGACGCCGAGGGGGTTCGGCCCGAGCAGATCAGCCTGGGCAAGCTCAACAATGTGCGCGAGTCGCTGGCGATCGCCCGGGAGTGCCGGACCCTGCTGGGCGGCAGCGGTATCACCCTGGAGTACTCACCGCTGCGGCATGCCAACAACCTCGAATCGGTGCTGACCTACGAGGGCACCTCCGAGATGCACCTGCTGTCGATCGGTAAGGCCCTCACCGGGCAGGCCGCGTTCCGCTGATATGACCGGCACGGTCGAGCTGCGGCACCTCATTGCCGGGGAATGGCGGGCCGGAGCCGGCTCCGGCCTGCTCAGCGTCAACCCGGCGCGCCCCACCATCGTTGTCGCCCAGGGCGATTCGGTGACCACCGCCGAACTGGAGACGGCCGTGGACGCCGCCCGGGCGGCCCGCGCCCCGTGGGCCGGAACACCCATTCACCAGCGCGGCGCGATCCTGCTCGACGCCGCGGCAGTGATCGACCGCAACGCCGAGGACTGGGGTCTGGAGCTGGCGGTCGAGGAGGGCAAGACCCGCGCCGAGGGTGTCGGTGAAGTGCGCCGGGCCGCTCAGATCCTGCGGTACTACGGCAACGAGGGCGACCGGCAGGCCGGCGAGATCTTCTCCTCGCCGCGCGCGGGGGAGCAGATCCTGGTGACCCGCAAGCCGATCGGTGTGGTTGCGGCGATCACCCCGTTCAACTTTCCGATCGCCATCCCGGCCTGGAAGATCGCCCCGGCGCTGGTCTACGGGAACACCGTCGTGTGGAAGCCGGCCAGCACGGTCCCATTGCTGGCGGTCCGGCTCGCTGATGCGCTGACCGCGGCGGGCCTGCCTCCGGGTGTGCTGAATCTGGTGATGGGCGATTCGGCGATCGGCGACGCGCTGGTCAACCACGACGGCGTCGATGCGATCACGTTCACCGGGTCCACCGGGGTGGGGCGGCGGATCGCCGCCGCCGCGGCGGCGCGCGGGGTCCCGGTGCAGGCCGAGATGGGCGGCAAGAACGCCGCCGTCGTGCTCGACGATGCCGACTTCGACCTCGCGCTGGAGCAGGTGATGCTGGGGGCGTTCCGGTCCACCGGCCAGAAGTGCACCGCCACTTCACGTTTGATCGTCACCGAGAAGATCGCCGACCGATTCCTGGCAGCCCTCGCGGGACGGGCCGACACCCTGGCGGTCGGGGACCCGACCGACGACGCGACGCAGATGGGTCCCGTCGTCAGCGGTTCGGCGCGCAAGAGCATCCACGCCGGTATCGATTCGGCGATAGCGCAGGGCGGCGCCGTGCTCGCCGGCGGTACGCCCTACGGTGACGGGCCACTGGCCGAGGGATACTTCGTCGCGCCGACCGTGGTGGAACTGAGCAAGCCCGCCGACATCTGGTCCGAGGAACTGTTCGGCCCGGTGCTCGCGGTGCGCCGCGCCGCCGATGCCGACGAGGCGTTCGCGCTGGCCAATGACAGCGAATTCGGTTTATCGGCAGCGGTTTTCACCCAGGACCTCACGCGGGTGCTACAGGCCGTGGAGCACGTCGACGTGGGTGTGCTGCACGTGAACTCCGAGTCGGCAGGAGCCGATCCGCATGTTCCGTTCGGCGGCGCCAAGAAGAGCGGGCTGGGCCCGAAGGAGCAGGGCACCGCCGCTCGGGAGTTCTTCACCCACACCACCACCGTGTACCTGCGGGGTGGGCAGGCCCGAGCGTGACCGACTGCGTCGAGTTCTACTGGCGACCGGGCTGCCCGTTCTGCATCGCACTGCGACGCCGGTTGCGCGGTAGCGGCCTGCCGGTGCGGGAGGTCAACATCTGGGACGATCCGGATGCGGCCGCGCGGGTGCGGGCCGTTGCCGGCGGCAACGAGACGGTCCCCACCGTGTTCGTCGGCGACCACGCTCTGGTCAATCCGAGCATCCGGCAGGTCACCGCGCTGGTACGGGAAGCCGCACCCCAGTTGCTCGCGGATGCGCCGGCGCGTCCGCGCCGGAAGTTCCGGCCGTTGGGGTTCCTGAGCCGCTAGGACATCCCGCCGTTCCTGGCCCGCGGCGCCTGGCGCTTCTTCTTCTCGGCGGCGGCGAGTTCAGCCACCTGATCGGCCGCGCCGCGCTTGGCCCCGGCGTCGGCCCGCTTCTCCTGGGCGTCCCGGAGCTTGGCCTGGGCGGCCTTCGTCGCCTGCTGCTCGGCGGCCTTGATCTGCGACTGCTCTGAGCGCTTGGCGGTCTCGACCGCGTTCGTGCGCGCCGCCGCCGTCTTGTCCACCCGTTGCTTCACCTCGGCCGCGCGTTTCCGGGCCGCCTGAGCCGTGCTGCGTTTGCGCTCCTCGGCCTGGTTGCGTGCGTCCTTGAACGCCTGCTGCGTCGCGTTCTTCGCCCCCTCGCGTTGCCGCATCGCCTCGTCGCGCTTGGCCTTGAACTCCTGCTCGGCCCTGCGGACCTTCCCCTTCGCGGACGCGTCGAGTTCAGCCGCTTTGCGCAGCGCGTCGCTTCGTTCGGCCAGGGTGGCGCCGCGCTCTTCGAGTTCGGAAGCGCCCAGCAGGCTGCCTACGGTCACGTCGACGGTCGCCAGGGAACGCTCGTACAGCAGCCGGCCGGGGGCCTCGGAGTCCATCCGGGCGACGACGCGCTGCTCGATGAACTCGAATGGGAACCGGGCGAGCCGGTACTGGAACCGCAGGACGGCGAAGGGCAGATCGGAGATCTTCATAGCTGTTGGCTCCTGATGCGGAGGATGTTGTGGAAGATGTTGGGGGTCAGGGCAAGTCGGCTTCGTTGGTCAGCTGGTCGGCTTCACTTCGGATTCGTTGCGCCTTGGCCTTGGCGCGTGCCGCGTCCTGCACGGACTCGCGCTGCTTGGCGGCGGCGTCCACGACCTCGTCGACCGCTTCCCGCGATTGCTCCTGCTGGTCTGCGACGGCCTGCTGCTCCTGGCGGCGGGCGTCTTGTTCGGCGCGGACCGCTTCGGTGAGCACCTCCTGGCGGGCGCCCAGCTCGGCCGCGCGCTTCTGGGCCAGGGCATCGGTGTGGATACCCTGCTCGATCGAGGCCGCTTCCGCGCTGAGGTGGCCGCGCGCCTCCGCCCCTTCCAGCCTGGCTTCCGCCGCGTCGTCGTACGCCCGCTGCGATTCGGCGTCGGCGAGCGCCTCGGCGGTGTTGGCCGCTCTGCGCTGCCGGGCCTCCGCCTGCTCCAGTTGACCCTCGGCGGTCAACGAGTCGTTACCGCTGACGGCACCGAAGATCTCCTTGGCCTTTGCCTTGACCGAGTCGATCAGGCCGTGTCGCGCCTCGTGCGCCTTGTTGTGCTCGCTCATGAAGACCCCTGGGATCGAGTGATGTATCCCCGGTGCGTTCCACGAGGAGCCGATCTCAAACCCGGGTGTGGAAACTGCCACTGAAGAACGGGCTACTTGGGCTCGACGGTCACCTTGATGGCTTCGCCGCTCTTGACGATGTCGAACGCATCGAGGACGTCGTCGAGCGAGATGTGGCGGGTGATGAGGTCTTTGACCGGAACCTGGCCGGTCGAGATGTATTGCAGCGCGCGCTTGTTGTGTTCGGGCGCGGAGCCGTTGGCGCCGTGGATGTGCAGTTGGCGGTAGTGCACGACGTTGGAATCGCAGGTGATCGTGGGGTTGGTCTTGGGCAGTCCGCCGAAGAACGAGATGCGGCCGTTCCGGGCCGCCATGGCGATCGCCTGTTCCTGGGTGATGTTGGCGGCTGTGGCGGTGATGATGACGTCCGCACCGCGTCCACCGGTCAGTTCCATGACCTTCGCCACCACGTCGACCTCGGCAGCGTTGATCACCTGGTCGGGATGAACGGCGTCGGCCGACATCGTCAAGCGGCTGTCGTTGACGTCGACGAGGTACACCGGTCCGCAGTTGTGGACGCCGCGCGCTATCCGGATGTGCATGCAGCCGATCGGGCCGGCACCGAACACCACGACGGTGTCGCCCTCCTCGATACCGAGCAGTTCCTGCGCGTTGATGGCGCAGGCGAACGGTTCGGCCGCCGAGGCCTCGTCGAAGCCGACGTTGTCCGGGATGCGGTTGAGCCCGTCGACCTTGAGCACCTGCTTGGGCACGATCATGTACTCGGCGAAACCGCCGTCGTACTGATAACCGACCGACGTCTGGTTCTGGCAGACAGCCATCCAGCCCTTGCGGCACTCGTGACACTCACCGCACGGGACGGCGGCGATCACCTGCACCCGATCGCCGACCTTCCACTCGCTGCCGTAGGTCTTGTTCACATCGGCGCCGACCTCGACGATCTCGCCGGCGATCTCGTGACCGATGGTCCGCGGCGGGGTCAGGTTCTGGTGCCCGTTGTGGAAGATCTTCACGTCGGTGCCGCAGGTCGAACAGTTGCGCACCCGGATCTTGACCTCGTCCGGGCCGCAGTCGGGTTCCGGTACGTCCTCGAGCCGAACGTCCTCGGGTGCGTAGAAGCGCAGGGCCTTCATCGTGCTCGTCCTTCCTACCGACCTGTCCGACGCGGTACGCCAGCACTCTAGCGCAATCCGGGCATAAATCCACTGCGAATACTGCCCGTTTATGCCCGAATACTTGCCTCAGTGCCCGTTTGTGCGGTTTACTGATGCCCTAGTGTGACTGGCATCACCACAGACTCCCAGATCGGAGGCCCGCAGTGACCACAACGGAGCCCAAACCGCGGACCGGCGCGCGGGTGCACGTGCAGAAACTGGGCACGTCGCTGTCGAACATGGTCATGCCCAATATCGGGGCCTTCATCGCGTGGGGCCTGATCACCGCCCTGTTCATCAAGGCGGGCTGGCTGACCGGCTTGTTCAGTGGCCTGCGCGATCCGGGCGGCTGGGTGGCCAAGATCGGCGGCTGGGGCGACTTCGCCGACGGCGGCATCGTCGCGCCGATGATCACCTACCTGCTGCCCATCCTGATCGGCGCGACCGGTGGCCGGATGGTCTACGGGATTCGCGGCGGCGTGGTCGGTGCCATCGCCACCATGGGCGTGATCAGCGGGTCGGACATCCCGATGTTCCTCGGCGCCATGATCATGGGTCCGCTCGGCGGCTGGGTGATGAAGAAGGTCGACGCGGTGTGGGACGGCAAGATCCGGCCCGGCTTCGAGATGCTCATCGACAACTTCTCCGCCGGCATCGTCGGGCTGATCCTGGCGGTGTTCGGCTTCTTCGGCATCGGGCCGATCGTCACGGCATTCTCCAAGGGTGCCGGTCACGTCGTCGACTTCCTGGTCGCCCACAACCTGCTGCCGCTGACCTCGATCTTCATCGAGCCGGCCAAGGTGCTGTTCCTCAACAACGCCATCAACCACGGGGTGCTCACCCCGCTGGGCACCACGCAGGCACTGGAGACGGGCAAATCCGTACTGTTCCTGCTCGAGGCCAACCCCGGTCCCGGCCTGGGAATCCTGTTGGCCTACACGGTCTTCGGACGCGGCGCCGCGAAGGCGTCGGCCCCGGGCGCGGCGATCATCCAGTTCTTCGGCGGGATCCACGAGATCTACTTCCCCTACGTGCTGATGAAACCCAAGCTGATCGCCGCAACCATCCTCGGCGGGATGACCGGCATCTTCATCAATGTGCTCTTCGGATCCGGGCTGCGCGCACCGGCCGCGCCCGGCTCGATCATCGCGGTGCTCGCACAGACCGCCACGGGCAGCTACGCCGGTGTCATCCTGTCGGTCGTGGGCGCGGCGGCGGTGTCCTTCGCCGTGGCATCGCTGCTGCTGAAGACCGACCGCTCCGACGACGACGGGGACCTGGCGGCGGCGACCGCCGACATGGAGGCGCTGAAGGGCAAGAAGTCCAGCGTTTCGTCCGCTTTGGTGGGCTCGGCAGAGTCCGGTCCCATCACCAGCATCGTGTTCGCCTGCGACGCCGGCATGGGGTCGTCGGCCATGGGCGCCTCCGTGCTGCGCAAGAAGGTGCAGGGTGCGGGTTTCTCCGACGTCAAGGTGACCAACCAATCGATCGCCAACCTGACCGATACCTATGGACTGGTGGTCACCCATCAGGACCTGACCGCCCGCGCCCGGCAACGCACACCGTCGGCCGTGCACGTCTCGGTGGAGAACTTCATGAACGCCCCGCAGTACGACGAGATCGTCGAATTGCTCGGGAAGGTCAACAGCGGCAACGGCGCAGCCCCCGCCGCGGCGGAACAGCAGCCGGAGGAATCCGCGCCCGCCGAGGACGTGCTGGACGTCGAGTCGATCGTGCTGGCCGGCACGGCGACCACCCGCGACGGGGCGATCGGTGAGGCCGGGCGACTGCTGGTGGCATGTGGCGCCGTCGAGCCGGCCTACGTCGAGGCGATGTACGAGCGGGAGGGTTCGGTGTCCACCTACATGGGCAACGGCCTGGCCATCCCGCACGGCACCAACGACGCCAAGTCCGCCATCAAGCGCACCGGCATCTCGTTCGTGCGCTACCCCGAGCCGATCGACTGGAACGGCAAGCCCGCCGAGTTCGTCGTCGGCATCGCCGGCGCCGGCAAGGACCACATGGCGCTGCTGACGAAGATCGCCGGGGTGTTCCTGAACAAGGACGAGGTGGCCCGGCTGCGCCAAGCCAGCACTCCCGAGGAGGTTCGGGAGGTGCTGGGCAACACCGGCAAGTGAGACTGTCATCGTGGACTCCGACACCCGCCAGGGCCGCATCGTCGAATTCGCCCGCACCCGTGGGCGGGTCGAGGTGCTGTCGCTGGCCCACGAATTCGATGTCGCCGCGGAGACGATCCGCCGGGACCTGAAGGTTCTTGCCGGGCGGCGGCTGCTGAAGCGGGTGCACGGCGGCGCGGTTCCGCTGGAGACCGCCGCATTCGAATCCACCGTCGAGTATCGCAGCCAGGTCGACCTGGCCGAGAAACACCGGATGGCAGCGGGGGCGGTGCAACTGCTGCACGGAGCCGAAACCGTCTATCTGGATGAGGGATTCACGCCTCGGTTGATCGCCGAGCGCCTCGCGGACCACGAGCTCACGGTCGTCACCTCGTCGCTGCTGGCCGCCGAGGCGCTGGCGAACAGCGCGACGGTGACCGTCTTGCTGCTCGGCGGCCGGATGCGGGGCCGCACCCTGGCCACCGTCGACCACTGGGCCACCGGGATGCTGGCCGGCCTGGTGATCGACGTGGCCTTCCTCGGCACCAACGGGATCTCCGTCGAGCACGGCTTGACCACCCCGGACCCCGCGGTCGCCGCGGTCAAACAGACCGCCGTCAAGGTCGCGCGGCGCCGCATCCTGGTCGCCGCCCATTCGAAGTTCGGCGCCGACAGCTTCTGCCGGTTCGCGGAGGTCGCCGACTTCGAGACGATCGTCACCGGTTCGGAGTTGAGCGTCACGGACGCAGAGCGTTACGAGGCACTGGGGCCCGCGGTAGTCAGGACGTAGGCGGTTCAGCCGGGTGGGCGGCTGCCGACCTCCAGACCGGCGAGATACGAGGTACCGGAGAAGATCACCCGCCCCGACTCCTTGACGGTGCAGTGCAGCACCCCGCCGAGGTGCTCGAAGTCGGTGTCCACGTTCCGCCGGTCGGCCGGCAACGGTACGGGCAGAACATGCGGCGGCAGCGCAGTGCCGTCACCCTCCAACTCGATCTGGTACCGCGGCGATCGTGCCCGAATGCTCCAATAGCTGTCACCGATGACCGAACGCACCGGCATCGGCGGGGTCAAACGAATCACCTTGCGGCCCAACCGCACCACCACCCCGGCAACATCACGACGCAACGGACCGAGTTCCAGCAGGCCACCGGAGAACGCGACCGACACATCGGCGCCGTCGAAGTCGTGTGCCTGACCCCACCACCAGCGCAGTGGGAAACCCGCACCCCAGTTGCGCTCGGCATACAGCGTCGCATCGGTGAAATCCCACCGATCCCCTGCGAATTCGACCGAACCGGAGGCCCGTCCACCCAGGCGGTACGGATGCCAGTACTGATTGAGGTACGGGATCGAGGAGAAGATGCCGCCACCGGCGAACGCCTTGGGCCACGGGAACGGATCGCTGAACTCCATCCGGAGATGCAGATCGTCGAGGCGGAAGTCCACCCGGTCGGTGCCCGCGGTGAAGGCCGACGCACCCGAGCCCGCGGATACCGTGAACGGCGAATCGGTCGCGACGGCACCGTCGAGTGCGCCCGCCCGCACGATGCCCCCCGGGTGCAGGGCGACGGCGGTGGTGGACCAGTCGCCGGCGGGATGCCGGTTGACACTGCACAGCGCGACGATCGCCCGGCCGGTTGACGGCTCGGTGACGCGCCAGAACCAGCCCTCCATCTCGGTGCGGTGGGACGGGAGCGGGTCACCGAACGGCACGTCGGCGCCGGTCAGCCGGTATCGCTCGACCAGGCGTTGCCGTATGCCCGCCATCGTCAGTGCACGCCCTCCATCAGCCGGCTGATCCGCGGGGCAAGTCCCCAGACGACCAGGCCCACCACGATCGCGGCAACGCCCAGGATACCGAAGTAGGCGAACTCATGCTCCTCGTCGTAGTACCGGGCGAGCACACCGGACATCGCCGTTCCCAGCCCGACCGAGAAGAAGTACAGGGCCATCATCTGGGCGCGGAAAGCGTTGGGAGCCAACTGCGTGGTCACCGACAACCCGATCGGCGACAGCATCAACTCGGACACCGCGAACACCGCCATGATGGCCATCACGACGAGGGCGGGCACGGTGCGGCCGGTGGTTGCCGCCATCGGCAGGAACAGCAGGAACGCGACGCCCATCCCGATGACGCCGTAGGCGAACTTCCGCGGGGTGGTGGGCGCGCGGCGGCCCAGCTTGGTCCACATCAGCGCGAACAGGGGTGAGAGCAGGATGATCCACACCGGCTCGATGGAGCCGATCCAGTTCGACGGTGCGGTCCAGCCGAAGATCGACCAGTTCATCCGCTCGTCGGAGTAGACCGCCAGCACGGTGAAGATCTGCTGGAACAGCGACCAGAACACGGCGTTGGCGATGAACAGCGGAATGAAGGCGCGCACCCGTGTGCGCTCGAGCGCGTCGACCTTGGGACTGTTCAGCATGACGGCGAAGTAACCGATCGATGCGACGACGATGATCCCGGTGGTCACCTGGGACAGGTTGGCCAGCTTGATCACCCCGACCAGGAAGGCGATGACGACGACCGCGACGACGACCGCCGCGGCCACGGCCATCCGCCAGAACTCCCTGCCGGACAACGGGTGCGGGACGGTGCGGCCGTGCGCGCCCAGGTTGCGCCGGAACGCGACGTACTGCGCCAGCCCCAGTGCCATACCGATGGCGGCGGCCCCGAACCCGTAGTGGAAGCCGAGGTGAGTCTGCAGCAGGCCGGTGATCAGCGGACCGATGAACGCGCCGAGGTTGATGCCGAGGTAGAACAGCGTGAAGCCGCCGTCGCGGCGCGGATCGCCCTCGGCGTAGAGGGTTCCCAGCAGCGAGGAGGCATTCGCCTTCAGCGCACCGGAGCCCAGCGCGATCAGCACCAGGCCGACGGCGACACCGGTCAGCCCGGGCAGCAGCGCGAGCGCGATGTGGCCGCACATCACCACCACACCGCCGTAGAGCACGGTGCGTTCCATGCCGAGCACGCGGTCGGCCACCCAACCACCCAGGACCGTGGACAGATAGACGAGCCCGCCGTAGGCGCCGACGATTCCGGTGGCGGTGGCCTTGGGCAGCGCCAGGCCGCCGTCGGTCAACGAGTAGTAGAGGTAGTAGCCGAGGATGGTGAGCATCCCGTAGAACGAGAAGCGCTCCCACAGTTCGACCCCGAAGAGGTTCGCCAGACCGATGGGATGCCCGAAGAGGGTCCGCGGCGCGGGTTGGTCGGTGCGTTCGGCGAGTTCGGCCATGGGCCTCACCCTGCCACTGCCGACGCCCGCCGCCGGGTGGAATCGCGGTTGCCCGCGCCGACAGCGAGGTGCGGGACGCCGGCGCCCGCCTGGCCGTCGCGGCATGTCGCTCGCCGCCGGGTGGACCGCCCGGTCGACGAGTCGGGCGGACCCGAGCGATATCTGAGTCGGTTACCTCCGGAAAACTCGCAGGTCACGAATATGCAAATGCGTCAAAAATGGCCCGACATCGCGTACCGTGGGTCCGGCACGCAACGCGTCCCGGGGTGAGGCTTCGACGCGTCCGTGCCCGCCGAAACACCGCGACGAACTGCCCGTCAGCTTCTGTACTGGCCCATACCGCCATATCGCCGAGACTTGATGCCGGTGAACATCGTGATCGCCGCGCCACAGGAAGAAGACGCATGCGCCACGAAACCGTCGACCGCCACGGCACGCGTTCCTACCCGACCGCCGGGCCGGATCGAGAGCACATCGTTCCCCGCGACGGCAGCCCGCCCTACTTCCGGGAGCGGCTGGCAGTGACGGTCAAGGGCAAGGCGATGCGGGACGTCTTCCTCTACGAGCCCGACACCAAGGAAGTCCGACTCGAGTCGGAGGTCCCGACCGTCAAGTTCGGGGGCCTGTTCACGACCGGAAATCTGTACAAGGGCGAGGCGGCGGCCACGGCGCAGTCGGGCCGGCGGTTCGTCACCTTCATGACCCACCGCCATCTGCCGGTGTGGGTCCAACTGCTCGACCATCGCCATCGCAACAGCCCCTACCTGCACACCGCGCAGAACGGCCGGGAAGTGGTGAAGGCCACCATCCGGCGAACCGGCGTGGACAGGGTGCGGGCCAGCGGCCACTCCTATGCCGGGATGACGCTGTCGACCATGGCCTCCTTCTGCGGCGAGCACCTGGAAAGCATGGTGTTGCAGGACCCGTCGGGCATCGCGCAGCACGATCTGAAGCTGGGCGAGCTCTGGAACAAGGAACTCAAGCCGGCGATGTCGCACTTCCTGGGCCTCGACGACATGCCGGACAACTCGATGCAGAACGTCGTCCGGCACGTCACCGACAACCCACTGCTGTCGCTTCGTGAGGTCGTCGGGTTGCGCAACCCGGACATGCGGCCACATCTGGAGGCGGCGAAGCGTAAGGGAATCAAGGTCGGATTACTGGTGCTGGGCCGCTCCGCGATCTTCAACGCGGACACCAACAGAAGGGTCGCCGAGTCCGAGGGGCTGTTCCACCTCGTCGCGGAGGTCCCCGACGCCTACCACATCGATCCGAACCTGCGGCCCGGCCCGATCGTCGAGGTCCAGAACCGGATGTTCGACGAACTGCAGCGGCTCGACAGCGCCGCTTAGGACGACTGCCACACAACCGACCGCGAGATTGCCATTTGCGGTTCGACCACTCGGTGCCGACGAATCCATCGGATCTAATGGACGGGTAACGAAGTACCCGAAGGAGAATCCGGTGACCAGTGTCGACGAGGACAAGCAGACGACGTTCGATCACCATTCACCCGAGTACGCCGAGAACTCGACGGCCATCAACGCCGAACTCCGGGCCCGCTGCCCGGTGGCACACACCGATGCCCACGGCGGATTCTGGGTAGTCACCCGCTACGACGACGTCCTGCGGGTGGCCAAGGACGACGAGACCTTCGCCTCCGGCTACGAGGTCAACGGTGTCAGCCCGCTGGGGGTTACGATTCCCCCCGCGCCGGTCCCGCACTACCCGATCGAGATGGATCCGCCGGAGTGCACGCCCTACCGCAAGGTGCTCAACCCCCTGTTCTCACCGGCGGTCAGCGAAAGCTGGCGCCCCCGGGTGGAGCACTGGGTGGACGTCTGTCTCGATGAGGTCATCGGGAGCGGCACCATCGACCTGGTCGACGATCTGGCCAATCCGATCCCGGCGTTGTTCACCTCCGAGTTCCTCGGTCTGCCTCTGCAGGACTGGCGCGAGTACGCCGAACTGATGCACGCGATGATCTACACGCCACCGGCCGAGCAGCAGCCGTTGCTGGAGCGCTACTTCGGGTTGTTCGGCGGAATCTTCGGCATGATCGCCGACCGCAAGACCAATCCCCGCGACGACGCGATCACCGCGCTGGTACAGGCGAAGGTCAATGGCGAACCGATGCCCGACGAGATGGTCGCCTCCATCATCAATCTGGTGATCGTGGGTGGCTTCGACACAACCACCGGAGTGGCCGCCAACGCACTGATTTATCTGGCCGACCACCCCGAGCAGCGGCAGTGGCTGATCGACGACCCGTCCCGCATCCCGCAGGCCTGCGAGGAATTCCTGCGTGTGTTCACTCCGCAGCAGGCGCTGGCCCGCACCGTCACCAAGCCCGTCATCCTCGGCGGCGTCGAACTGCAACCGGGCGAGCGGGTTCTGATGAGCTGGGCCTCGGCCAACCACGACGAGACCGTATTCGAGAACCCCGACGAAGTGGTCCTGGACCGATTCCCCAACCGGCACACCACATTCGGGATCGGCATCCACCGCTGCCTGGGCTCACACATCGCCCGCACCGAGCTCGCCGTCATGATCGAGCGGGTGCTGCAACGTCTTCCGGACTACACCGTGGATCACGCCAACGCGCAACGGTATCCGACCATCGGGATCGTGAACGGCTGGATCACCGCACCGGCGACCTTCACACCGGGGACGCGGCTGGGCGAGGACCGGCTGCCCTAGAGGACGAACTCACGATCCCGCATGTGCTCGGGGACACGCGGGTCACGCTCGTGGATCTCGTCATCCGGTAGCCCTGCTTCGGCGATGACCGGGAAGTAGGGCGCCGGGTCGGTGCCCCAGTTCCACCGGGCTATCTCGTTCGCCGAGCGCCGGCCCGCCATGGCGCGCACGAACTCGAACCGGTCGGCCACCACACATCGCACCGCGCTGCCCTCACCGATGATCGTGCCCCACTGCTCCACCGTCACTCGCAAGGGCGGTAGTCCCGCCGCGACCACCCGATCGGAGAACCGCCCGGACAGTTCGTCGAGTGCCACCTTCACCGACTCGTCGTCACGGGCGCCGGGACGGTCCAGCCCGGTCCGGATGTCATGCTCGTACATCGCGGCCTCGGTGATGAGACCGGCGGCGGCCGCCGGATCGACCATGGCGTCCCACTGACGCCTCAACTCGGCCAGTCGGATCACGACATCTCGCACCGTTGCACCCGGCAGCGTCGGCACCGCGACATCGGAGGACCCGGACGACGAGGCCAGCAAGTCGTCGATCCGCGCGCTGGTGTCTCGCCAGATGCCGGCGTAGTCGCGATCCGGCGCCGGTGTCGTGTCCGTCCGCACCCGTCGAGGATATGGACGCTGACGCCTGACCCGAAAGGGTCCGCCACGGCGCCGGGGTGCAAATCGTGTTCTCAACTTGGGCTGGTCACATTCGGCTGCGGCGGTGGGACGATCAGACCACGAGACCACCCGGAGGACGAAGATGTACAAACTGTTCAGCGTCGACGACCACATCGTGGAACCGGCTCACGTGTGGAGTGACTACGTCGCGGCGAAATACAAGGACCGCGCGCCGCACGTGGTCGAGGTCGACGGTCGTCAGGTCTGGGAGTGGGATGGCGGCCGCGAACTGACCATGGGCCTCAACGCCGTGGCGGGTAAGCCGCGCGAGGAGTGGGGTATGGAACCCGCGCGATTCGAGGACATGATCCCCGGCTGTTACCAGCCCGAGGAACGCCGCAAGGACCTGTTGTCGAACGGGATCTTCGCCTCGGTGTCGTTCCCGACGCTGCCCGGCTTCGGCGGCCGCAAATTCGCCACCTTTGACGACAAGGACCTCGCGCTGGCATGCGTACGCGCGTGGAACGACTACATGCTCGAGGAGTGGTGCGCGGCCGCACCGGATGTCTTCGTGCCAATGCACATCCTGCCGATCTGGGACATCGACCTCGTCGTCACGGAGCACGATCGCTGTGTGGCCAAGGGCAGCAAGGCGATCTGCTTCGTGGAGGATCCACAGAACATCGGACTGCCCAACTTCCACAACGGCTACTGGGAACCGCTGTTCGCGGCGGCGCAGGCCGATCAGACGCCGATCTGTATGCACATCGGCTCCAGTAGCGCCGTGGTGACGCTGGAAGGCCTCAACCCGATGACCGAGATCGCGGCGGCCTTCTCCAGCGCGCAGCGCTCGTCGGTGAACCTCATGGTCAGTCCCCTGCTGCGGAAGTACCCCGACGCCAAGGTGGTGTGGTCCGAAGGCGGTATCGGCTGGATCCCGGCCGCACTGGAGCGCGCGGACCGGCAGTGGGACCGTCACCAGTACTGGTCGCATGTACCGGACGCGCACATCACGCCGTCGGAGGTGGCGCGGCGCAGCATGTACTTCTGCATGATCGAGGAGCCGGTCGGCATCAAGTACCGGCACGACTTCACCGTCGACCGAATCCTGTGGGAGTCGGACTATCCGCACGCCGACACCCCGTTCCCCAAGACCCAGGCGTCGGCGAAGATCGTGTTCGACGGCGTCCCCCAGGACGAGGTCGACCTGATGAGCCACAAGAACGCCGAGGACTTGTTCCACTTCCCGCTCTCGCAGGAACTCATCGCCCGCTACGACACGTCTGCCGCCTGAGAACCCGAGGGTCGAACACGTGAGTCTCACTGCGCCCGAGGCCCTTCCACGCCCGAGGTTGATCATCGGCGACGAACAGGCCGAGTCGGGAAGCGGCGGGAGCTACGAGCACCACTACCCCGGATCCGGCGAGGTCCAGGCGGTCATTCCGCTGGGAGGTCCCGCCGAGATCGATGCCGCTGTGTCCGCGGCGCGGGCCGCGTTCCCCGCCTGGCGAGACCTACATCTGGACCGACGGCGGGAGATACTGCTCGACATCGCCCGCCGCCTGCTGACCGAATCCAAACGCTTCGCCGACATCGCCACCTACGAGGTCGGCATCGCCAACCAGATGGCGGTCGGCAGCGCCGCCATCGCCGCCGAATGGTTCAACTACTACGCGGGCTGGATCGGCAAGACCGCAGGCGAGGTCATTCCAATCCCGGACGGCAGTGCGCTGGACTACACCCGCGACGAGCCGTTGGGTGTCATCGGAACGATCATCCCGTGGAACGGCCCGCTGGTGTCGATCGGGATGAAGGTGGCACCGGCGCTGGCTGCCGGCAACTGCGTGGTGCTCAAGCCGCCGGAGAACGCGCCGTTCACAGCGCTGCGGGTGGCGGAGATCGCCGCCGAAGCCGGGCTCCCGCCCGGGGTGTTCAACGTCGTCGCCGGCACCGGGGACGCGGGCCGGGCACTGGTCACGCACCCCGGAGTCGACAAGATCACCTTCACCGGCGGCGGCGAGACCGCGCGCAAAGTGCTCGAGGCCGCCGCCCTCCAACTCAAACCGGTGGTGTTGGAGCTCGGCGGCAAGTCGGCCAACATCGTCTTCCCCGACGCCGACCTGGCCACGGCCATCCAGATCGCCGTCTTCGGTGGTCTGGTGACACTCTCGGGACAAGGGTGCATGCTTCCCACCCGACTACTGGTGCATGAGGACATCTACGACAACGTGGTCGCCGGGGTCGCCGGTGCCGCGGCGCAGATCCCGATCGGTGACCCGTGGGCCCCGACGACGCTGATGGGACCGCTGGCCAGCGACGCCCAACTGGGCCGGGTCTCGGCCATCGTGGAGGCTGCCAAACGCGAACGCAGCGGCACCCTGCTCAACGGCGGACATCGGCTCACCGACCTCGGCAACGGATACTTCTACGCCCCAACCGTTTTCGGAGACGTCCGACCCGACAGCGACCTGGCTCAGCACGAAGTGTTCGGACCGGTGCTGTCGATCCTGCGATTCAACACCGAGGAGGAGGCCGTTGAGATCGCCAACAACACCAGCTACGGCCTGGCCTCATACATCCACACCAAGGATCTGCGCCGGGCGCACACCATGGCGGCCGCCATGGATGCCGGCGGGGTGGCGATAAACGGGATGCCCGTGGTGCCCCCGGGTGTGCCGTTCGGTGGGGTCAAGCAGAGCGGCTTCGGCCGCGAGGGCGGCCGCTGGGGACTGCAGGAGTTCCAGCGGGTGAAGAACGTCTACATCAGCCTCGCGTAGGGCGCCGCGACGGAAGCTGCGCCCGCACCACCTTGCCCAAGGCGTTGCGCGGCAGGTGCGCGACGATGACGAACTCGTCGGGCATCTTGCTGTGCGCCAACACGTTCCGGGCCTCTTCGGCAAGCACGGCGGCGTCCGGTGCGGCGCCTACCGTGGGTTCGACGAACGCCACGATCCGCTCGCCGAGGCGCTCGTCCGGTTCACCGAAGACCACCGCCTCACGGACGGTGTCCAGCCCGGCCAGGGCGGTTTCGACTTCGGCCGCGGTGACGTTGACGCCGCCGCGGACGATCATCCCGCTCTCCCGGCCGTGGATGTACAGTCCGCCGTCGTCGTCCAGAGCGCCGTAGTCGCCGGTGGCCAGGCAGCGCTCCGCCGGACACGGACGCATACCGTCCTCGGTCCACTCCCAGCGCGGGGGACTGAACAGCCCTGCCCAGGGGCCGTCGGTTGCCGGGCAGACCTGCACCCGGCCGCGCTGCCCGGGACCCAGTTGCAGACCCGTTTGATCGCGGATCTCGAGGCGCGCATGCGGTAACGCGGGCCCACTGCAGCCGGGGCGATGCGGACTGCCGGGCTCCTCCAGGCACACCACCCCGCCGGCCTCGGTCAACCCGTAGGAGCCGAGCACACCGACGCCGAACTTGTCCTCGAACGCGGCACGAAGACCCTCGGACAGATCGGCGCCCCCGCTACCCGCCCAGCGCAGTGTTTGCAGGGCGGCGGGCGCGATGGACTGGTCATGGACCAGGTCGAAGATCGTCGTGGGCACCAAGGCGCTGACCATGGTCAGCGCGTGCTCGGCGCACGCCCGGGCCACCCCGCGCGCGTTGAGCCCGGCGACCGCCACCGCGTTGGCTCCGGACAGTAGCGCTGCCATCGCACCGACCGTCATCACGTTGTGGATGCTCAGCGGCAGGATCAGGCCGACTCTGTCGTCGGCGCGGAACCGGGTCGCCGCGGCCGCGGCCGTCAGGGAGGCACCGGCCCGGGTCTGCACGACCGGCTTCGGGCTCCCGGAGGTGCCACTGGTGAACGCGATGGCGCACGGCAGGTCCGCCGACGGTGCGGGCCGGGCCCACTGCCCGCCGTTGTCACCGAGAACCACGGAGGGGCCGACCACTCGGCCGGGTCCGGTCGCGACGTCGGGGTCATCGGTGATCACCAGCGCGGGGCGGACCAGGGTGCGCAGCCGTTCCCGCTCCGCCGGCGGTGCGGCCGGGTTCACGCCCACCCACACGGCGCCGAGGAGCAGGCAGCCCAGGTACAAC
>JAGQTW010000261.1 GCA_020438785.1 Mycobacterium sp.
CCTCGACGTTGAGCCGCAGCAGCGGTTCGGTGTTGGAGGTGCGCAGGTTGAACCAGGCGCCGTCGCCGACGTCGACGGTCACCCCGTCCAGGTGGTCGAGCGAAACGATCTGGCTGCCAAACGATTTCAGCACGGCTTCAACGCACGCGGGAGCGTCGCCGACCCGGAAGTTGATCTCGCCGGAAGCGTCGTAACGCCGATAGTCGGACATCAACTCCGACAGCGGCCGATGCTCCTCACCGAGCGCGGCCAGCACGTGCAGCGCGGCGAGCATGCCGGAGTCGGCGCCCCAGAAGTCGCGGAAGTAGTAGTGCGCGGAGTGCTCGCCGCCGAAGATCGCACCGGTGTCGGCCATCAGGGCTTTGATATAGGAGTGCCCAACCCGCGAGCGCACCGGTGTGCCGCCGCGTTCGATGACCAACTCGGGCACCGCCCGGGAGGTGATCAGGTTGTGGATGACGGTGGCGCCGATCTCCCGGGTCAACTCGCGTCCGGCGACCAGCGCCGTCACCGCCGACGGCGACACCGGGTTGCCGCGCTCGTCGACGACGAAGCAGCGGTCCGCGTCGCCGTCGAACGCCAGACCGATATCGGCACCGGTCTCGAGCACATACCGCTGCAGGTCCACCAGGTTGGCCGGCTCGAGCGGGTTGGCCTCGTGGTTGGGGAACGATCCGTCGAGTTCGAAGTACAGCGGCAGCAGCGTCAGCGATCCGATCGGGCCCAGCACCGCCGGTGCGGTGTGCCCGGCCATGCCGTTGCCGGCGTCGACGGCCACCCGCAGCGGCCGCAGATCGGTGAGGTTCACCAGCGAGCGCAGGAACTCGCCGTACTCGGTCAGCACGTCGCGGTCGTGGATCTCACCCGCCGGGCCGTCGTAGCCGGGCACCCCGGCGATCACCTCGTCGCGGATCACCGCCAGTCCGGTGTCCTCGCCGACCGGCTTGGCGCCGGCGCGGCACAGCTTGATGCCGTTGTAGGCGGCGGGATTGTGGCTGGCGGTGAACATGGCGCCCGGGCAGTCCAGCAGGCCCGAGGCGAAGTACAGCTGGTCGGTGGAGGCCAGACCGATGCGCACCACGTCGAGGCCCTGCGCGGTGACACCGACGGCGAAGGCGTCGGCCAGCGCGGGCGAACTCTCCCGCATGTCGTAGCCGATCACCACCCGATCCGCGCCGCGAACCAGCCGGGCGAAGGCGGCGCCGACATCGGCGACGAAGCCCTCGTCGATCTCCTCGCCGACCAGTCCGCGCACGTCATAGGCCTTGATCACCTGACGCACCGCCGTGGCGGACCTGGACATGACGGATCTCCTGACCGAGAGGACTCTTGGCCGCCAGCCTAGCCGTTTCCGACGCTCAGTCGGTGGGGTCCGGCAGCACCCGCAGATGCCCGCGCCGGCGTCCGGCCGTGGTGGGCCGGTGCGCGGCCGAGGGCAGCACGGTGTGCGCGTGGGCCGCCCCGCCCGGCTCGGAGAACCCGGCGACCGGCGCGCCCGGCAACACCTCGCGGCCCTCCCGCACGGCGTCGGCCAGCGCGATGAGGTCGTCGTCGTCGGGGGTGGTGGGCAGCGGTCCGGCGTGCCGCATCAGCTCCCAGCCGCGCGGCGCGGTGATGCGGCCCGCGTGGCCCACGCACAGATCCCAGGAGTGCGGCTCGCGCACGGTGGCCAGGGGGCCGACGACGGCCGTCGAATCGGAGTAGACGAACGTCAGCGTCGCCACCGCGTAATGGGGGCACCCGGGCCTGCAGCAGCGACGGGGAACATTCACGTCCGTGAGGCTATCGCGCTTCAAACACACCAGCCCGCCGGACACGCGCAGCCGCCGACCCGCCGATGTCCAACCGTTACGATCGGTGCCGTGGGCGATTCCCGCAGCTCCCGGCACGGCGGTCGATCCGGCGGTGCGTCGGGGTCACGACGCGGACGTGAGATGCGCGGCCCCCTGCTTCCGCCCACCGTTCCCGGCTGGCGCAGCCGCGCGGAGCGCTTCGACATGGCGGTGCTGGAGGCCTACGAACCGATCGAGCGCCGATGGCAGCAGCGCCTGGTGGGGCTGGACGTCGCGGTCGACGAGATACCGCGGATCGCACCGAAGGATCCGGACAGTGTGCAGTGGCCGCCGGAGGTGGTGGCCGATGGTCCCATCGCGCTGGCCCGGCTCATCCCGGCCGGTGTGGACGTCCGCGGTAACACCACGCGGGCTCGAATTGTGTTGTTCCGCAAGCCGATCGAGCGGCGCGCAAAGGATTCGCTCGACCTGACCGACCTGCTGCACGAGATCCTGGTGGCACAGGTCGCCACCTATCTGGGCGTCGAGCCGTCGGTGATCGACCCGAGCCTGGGCGCCGATTAGCGCAGCGCTAGATGATGCCGCGCTTGAGGCGACGGCGCTCGCGCTCGGACAGCCCGCCCCAGATGCCGAACCGCTCATCGTGGGCCAGGGCGTAGTCGAGGCAGGCGTCCTTCACCTCGCAGCCAAGGCAGATCCGCTTGGCTTCCCGAGTCGATCCACCCTTTTCGGGGAAGAACGCCTCCGGATCGGTCTGCGCGCACAGGGCGCGTTCCTGCCATTGGTCTTCGTCGCCGGATTCCGGAACTACATCGAAAACTGGCTCCGGCACCAAACTCAGGTGAGCGCGTGCCGTCGTCCCCGAATTCGACGGGCCGGTAATGGTGTGCGGCGCCCCCATGGCTCCGATTAGGTGCTCGTAGGACATCTCCGCCTCCTCACCTGGTCTAGTCGATCCCCGCATCATTCGAACATTTGGTCGAATCCCCGTCTGCGACACCGAAACCGGCAGGTAGAGCAGGAAATGACACTGATGTGATTAGACACGGGTTGTGAGGTCCGGTCAAGCGATTCAACGGAAATAAATACCATTTTCTCGGCGGAATCCGGCGTGTCGACACTCCGGCGTTTCATCACAGTGACTTCCGCGTGACCGCGTGCGTCCCGAATCACCCGACCGCCTAGTGTCGGTCGGTGTGAAGATCACTGTTCTGGTGGGGGGCGTGGGGGGCGCCAGGTTCCTGCTCGGAGTCCAGCGACTGCTCGGTCTGGGCCAGTTCTCCGGAGCCGCAGGCGATCTTGATCACGAGCTCACCGCGGTGGTCAACATCGGGGACGACGCCTGGATGCACGGCGTGCGAATATGCCCCGACCTGGACACCTGCATGTACACCCTGGGCGGTGGGATCGACCCCGAGCGTGGCTGGGGACACCGCGACGAGACCTGGCATGCCAAGGAGGAATTGGCCGCCTACGGCGTGCAACCCGACTGGTTCGGCCTCGGCGACCGCGACCTGGCTACCCACCTGGTGCGCAGCCAGATGCTGCGGGCCGGCTACCCACTCTCCGAGGTGACGGAGGCGTTGTGCCACCGCTGGTCCCCCGGCGCGCGATTGTTGCCGGCCAGTGACGACCGCTGCGAGACCCATGTGGTGATCACCGATCCGGAAACCGGGGACCGCAAGGCGATTCACTTCCAGGAGTGGTGGGTGCGGTATCGCGCCCAGGTCCAGACGCACAGTTTCGCGTTCATCGGCTCCGAAAAGGCCACGGCGGGGCCGGGAGTCGTCGACGCGATCACCGAGGCCGACGTGGTGATGATCGCGCCGTCGAACCCCGTCGTCAGCATCGGCGCGATCCTGGCGATCCCGGGCATTCGCAGCGCGCTGCGTACCACCGGCGCGCCCGTCATCGCCTACTCCCCCATCATCGGCGGAAAACCCCTGCGCGGCATGGCCGACGAGTGCCTGTCCGTCATCGGCGTCGAGACCACCTCGCAGGCGGTCGCGCGGCACTACGGCGCCAGGTCGGCGACCGGCATCCTGGACTACTGGCTGGTGCACGAGGGTGACCACGCCGAAGTGCCCGGGGTGACTGTCACGTCGATCCCGCTGCTGATGACCGACCCGGCGGTCACCGCCGAGATGGTACGCACCGGACTCGATCTCGCCGGCGTCGCCCGGTGAGCCAGGAACACGGCGCGGCGGCGCCGGTCGAAATCCTGCCCGTCCCAGGGCTGCCCGAGTTCCGGCCCGGTGACGACCTGGCAGCGGCCATCGCCGGCGCCGCGCCCTGGCTGCGCGACGGCGACGTGCTGGTGGTCACCAGCAAGGTGGTGTCCAAATGCGAGGGCCGCATCGTGCCGGCGCCGGCAGATCCCGGGGAACGGGATGCGTTGCGGCGCAGCCTCATCGACGACGAGGCCATCCGTGTTCTGGCGCGCAAGGGGCGCACCCTGATCACCGAGAACCGGCTCGGCCTCGTCCAGGCCGCCGCCGGGGTGGACGGGTCCAACGTCGGCTCAGCCGAATTGGCCCTGCTGCCAGTCGATCCCGATGGCAGCGCCGCCGCGCTGCGAAATTCGCTGCGGGCCGATCCCGGTGTCGAGGTCGCGGTGGTGATCACCGACACCATGGGCCGGGCCTGGCGCAACGGGCAGACCGACGCCGCCATCGGCTCGGCGGGCCTGCCGGTGCTGTACGGCTACGCCGGCGCGGTGGACGGCCACGGCAACGAGTTGGTGGTCACCGAGGTCGCGGTCGCCGACGAGATCGCCGCGGCCGCCGATCTGGTCAAGGGCAAGCTGACCGCGGTTCCGGTCGCCGTGGTGCGCGGGCTGGCACTGCCCGACGACGGCTCCACCGCGGCGCGCCTGCTGCGCGGCGGGGAGGACGACCTGTTCTGGCTGGGCACCGCGGAGTCGATCGAACTCGGCCGCCGCCAGGCGCAGCTGTTGCGCCGGTCGGTGCGGCGGTTCGCGGCCGAACCCGTCGCGGCGGAGTTGATCGAGGCGGCGGTGGCCGAGGCGTTGACGGCGCCCGCCCCGCACCACACCCGGCCGGTGCGGTTCGTCTGGCTGGCCGACCGCGGCCGCCGGGTGGCGCTGCTGGACCGGATGCGCGCCGCCTGGCGCGCCGACCTGACCGCCGACGGCCGGCCCGCCGACGCGGTCGAGCGGCGGGTGGCCCGGGGACAGATCCTCTACGACGCGCCCGAGGTGGTCATCCCGTTCCTGGTGCCCGAGGGTGCGCACAGCTATCCGGACGCCGCCCGGACCGCGGCCGAGCACACCATGTTCACCGTTGCCGTCGGCGCGGCGGTGCAGGCGCTGCTGGTCGCGCTGGCCGTGCGCGGGGTCGGCAGCTGCTGGATCGGCTCGACCATCTTCACCGCCGACCTGGTCCGCGACGCCCTGGAGCTGCCCGCCGACTGGGAGCCGCTGGGCGCGGTCGCGATCGGCTATCCGGCCGACCCGCCGCAGCCGCGCGACCCGGCGCCGGCGGGCGATCTGCTGGTGCGCCGATGACCGACCCGGTGCGCGAGTCGGCGATCGCCCTGCTGACCGACTGGTCGGCCCCGGACGCCGCCCAGGACGCGCTGCGGCATTCCGTGCTGGCGTTCCTGCTCGGCCGGGAGGACAGCTGCCGGCGCAGCTGCGTGCCCGGGCACATCACCGCGTCGGCGCTGGTCGTCGCCGACGCCGGCGATCAGGTCCTGCTGACCCTGCATCCGCGGCTGGGCCGCTGGGTGCAGCTCGGCGGGCACTGCGAGGACGCCGACACCGGCATCGTGGCGGCCGCGCTGCGCGAGGCCACCGAGGAGTCCGGCGTCGCGGGCCTGCGCATCGACCCGGACCTCGGTGCCATCCACGTGCATCCGGTGACCTGCTCGCTCGGGGTGCCGACCCGGCATCTCGATCTGCAGTTCATCGCCCGGGCGCCGGCCGACGCCGACATCGCGATCAGCGACGAATCGCTGGACCTGCAATGGTGGCCGGTGCAGGAGCTGCCCGGCGGCACCGACGCCGCGCTGGCGCACCTGGTGGCGATCGCGCGGGCGCGTACTCAGATGTCGGAGGAGTAGCGGATCCCGCAGTCCGGGATGGCCACCCCGGGCCAGACCCGGGCGCCGCGCAACAACTCGCAGCGGGCACCGATGTTGGCGCCGTCGCCGATCACCCCGTCGCGGATCAGCGCGCGCGGCCCGATGTGCGCGCCGAACCCGATGATGGAGCGCTCCACCACCGACCCGGCGTCGATGCGGGCGCCGTCGAAGATCAC
>JAGQTW010000262.1 GCA_020438785.1 Mycobacterium sp.
CTCACCGACGACTTCTTCATCGAGCGCAAGCTGTATCCCAACGTCGACTACTACACCGGGGTGATCTACCGGGCGATGGGCTTCCCGACCCGGATGTTCACCGTGCTGTTCGCCCTGGGCCGGCTGCCCGGCTGGATCGCGCACTGGCGGGAGATGCACGAGGAGCCGAACAAGATCGGCCGGCCCCGGCAGATCTACACCGGTTACACCGAGCGCGACTACACCACCATCGACGCGCGCTGAGCCGTCGACCGCGCCGAACGTCACGCCAGAGTGACGCCGGGCGCCCAACGTCCCACTAGCGTGACGTTCGTCGGGGTTGACCGCAAGACGTTTGTAGTTTAACAATAGTTGTGTGATTACAACTGTTGGCGAGCTGAGTGCCCGGCGCAAGACCATCATCTTGGCGTCGTGCTGCCTGAGCCTGCTGATCGTCTCGATGGACGCGACCATCGTCAACGTCGCGATCCCGTCGATCCGCGCCGATCTGCACGCCTCGGGACCGCAGATGCAATGGGTGGTCGACATCTACACCCTGGTGCTGGCGTCGCTGCTGATGCTCTCGGGTGCCACCGGCGACCGGTTCGGCCGCCGCCGGGTGTTCCAGATCGGCCTGACGATCTTCGCGGCCGGCTCGCTGCTGTGCAGCGTGGCCCCCGACATCCACACCCTGATCGGTGCCAGGCTCATCCAGGGCATCGGCGGGTCCATGCTGAATCCCGTTGCGCTGTCGATCATTTCGCAGATCTTCGTCGGCCGGGTGGAACGGGCCAGGGCGCTGGGCTTCTGGGGCGCCGTCGTTGGCATCTCGATGGCGCTGGGCCCCATCGTCGGCGGCTTCCTGATCGCGGCGATCAGCTGGCGGGCGGTGTTCTGGATCAACCTGCCGATCTGCGCGGTGGCCATCGTGCTCACCGCGATCTACGTGCCGGAGAGCAAGTCGGCCACCATGCGCGACATCGACCCGATCGGTCAGCTGCTGGCGGTCCTGAGCCTGTTCGGGCTGGTGTACGTCCTCATCGAGGGTCCGGCACTGGGTTGGACACATCCGCGCATCGCGGTGACCGCCGTGATCGCCGCGGCGGCGTTCGGTGCCTTCCTGCGCTACGAGTCCCGCCGCCACGACCCGTTCATCGACCTGCGCTTCTTCCGCAGCATCCCGTTCGCGTCGGCCACCGTTACCGCCGTGTGCGTGTTCGCCGCCTGGGGTGCGTTCCTGTTCATGATGTCGCTGTACCTGCAGGGCCAGCGCGGCTACTCCGCCGCGCACACCGGCCTGATCTACCTGCCGATCGCGATCGGCGCGCTGTTCCTCTCGCCGTTGTCGGGTCGGATGGTCGGCCGGTTCGGCGCCCGCCCGTCGCTGCTGGTGTCGGGGCTGTTGATCGCGGGTGCCTCGGCGATGCTGGCGTTCCTGACGCCGACCACCCCGGTGTGGACGCTGCTGGTGATCTTCACCGTGTACGGGATCGGCTTCGGCATGGTCAACGCGCCGATCACCAACGCGGCGGTCAGCGGAATGCCCCGCGACCGCGCCGGCGCCGCGTCCGCGGTGACCTCCACCAGCAGGCAGGTCGGCGTGAGTATCGGTGTGGCGCTGTGCGGTTCGGTCGCCGGCGCGGCCCTGGCGAGCGTCGGGGCCGACTTCCTGGACGCGACCAGGCCGCTGTGGTTCATCGGGGTGGCCCTGGGTCTGGTCGTCGCCGGGCTGGCGGTGTTCTCCACATCGGAGCGGGCCCGGCGATCCGCCGAGTACCTGGCGCCGCTCATCGAGGATCGACGGATCGAGGACGCCCATGTCGCGTGAGCCGGTGGCCGATCAGGTCTGGCGGATGATGTCCGCCGTGGTGATCGACAACAAGGACGCCTGGCGGCGGGCGGCGGTGAACCGAACCGGTCTGCCGTTCAGCAGGATTCGCATCCTGCGCCGGCTCTCACGGCACCCGATGACGGTCAAGCAGGTCGCCGAGGCGGCCACCCTCGACGCGCCGGCCGCGACGGTCGCGGTCAACGACCTGGAATCGCGCGGGCTGGTGAGCCGAGAGATCGATCCGGAGAACCGGCGCTGCAAGCTGGTGTCGCTGACCGACGCCGGGCGCAAGGTCGTCGCCATCCTCGACGAGATCGAGGATCCAGCCCCGCCGGCGCTGGCCGAGCTCGGTAGCCAGGACCTGGCCGCGCTGCACCGGATCCTGGCCAAGCTCGGCCGGTAGGCGGGTCAGCTCAGATAGCCCTCGACCTCGCCGGCCGGTCGCACCTGGGCCTCCCGCGGGTCGCCGCCGGTCTCCCGCAGCGCCCGCCGCTGACGCAGCAGGTCCCAGCACTGATCCAGCTCGGCCTCGACGAGGCGCAGCCGCTGTTGTTCCTCGGCCGGGTCGAGATCCCCGTGCTGCACCCGTTCGCGCAGTTCACGCTCCTCGGCGACGAGGTCATGGATGCGCGCGAGCGTGTCGCGATCGCCGGGTTTGCGTTGTTCTGCCACTTCACCAGTGTGCCCGACCCGGGCCGGTCATGACGTGGCCGTCAGCGCGGCCTCCAGTTCGGTGCAGAACCAGTCCGTGTCGGCGGGCGAGAACACCAGCGGCGGGCGAATCTTCAGCACGTTGCCGTCGTGCCCACACACCGACAGCAGGACCCGGCGCTCGCGCATGGCGTTGACCAGCGCGCGGGCCCCCGCACGGGCGGGGCCGCCGGTCTCGGTGACGATCTCCACCCCGATGTACAGGCCGGCGCCGCGAATGTCACCGAGTCGCGGATGCCGTTGGGCGATCGCCGAGAGCTCGGCCCGCAACTCACCACCCACCGCCGCCGCATTGGCCATCAGGTTCTCCTCCCCGATGACGTCAAGCACCGCGGCGGCCGCCGCCACCGTCACCGGGTTGCCGCCGAAGGTGTTGAAGTAGGGCACCCCGCGGGCGAAGTCGTCGAGCACCGCGGCGCGGGCGGCCATCGCCGCGATCGGCAGCCCGTTGCCCATCGGCTTGCCCATCGTGACGATGTCGGGCACGACGCCGTGCCGCAGGAAGCCCCACATCGCGTCACCGGTGCGGGCGAAGCCGGGCTGCACCTCGTCGGTGATCACCACCCCGCCGGCCCGGTGCACCACCGCGCACGCCCGCGCGAGCACCGAGGGGTCCGGATAGATGCCGTCGGAGGAGAAGATGGTGTCCACGATCATCGCGCTCAGGCCGAAGCCGGCGGCCCGTAGATCGGCCGCGGCCGCGGCCACCTCGGCTTCGAAGCGGGCCGCCAGGTCGTCGGCGGGAATGCGGTAGCTGTCCGGTGCGGCGACGGTACGCACATGCGGGCCGATGCGGGTGGCCCCGCCGATCGACGGCGAGATCGCGGTGACCGCGGCGGTGTTGCCGTGGTAGGCGTCGGCGGTGATGATCACACCGGTTGCGCCGGTGTGCATTTCGGCAACCCGCAGGGCCAGGTCGTTGACCTCCGATCCGGTGCAGGCGTACATCACCCGGTCGATCGGGTCCGGCATGGTGGCCAACAGGCGTTCGCTGTAGGCGACGATGCCCTCGTGCAGATAGCGGGTGTGGGTGTTGAGGGTGGCCAGCTGCCGGCTGGTCGCCTCGACAACGTGGGGGTGGCAGTGCCCCACGCAGGCGACGTTGTTGTAGGCGTCCAGATAGCAGTCGCCGTCGGCGTCGTAGAGCCGGGTTCCCGAACCTCGGACCAGGTGCACCGGGCGCTCGTAGAACAGCCGGTACGACGGGCCCAGCGTGCGGTCGCGGGCGGCGATCAGCGACTCGGTCGCGGAATCCAGCGGCTGGTCGGGGGAGTAGCTGTTGGAGTCCATGATGTTGGAGAACCCCATCGCGCCACTCCCGTCAGCGTTCGTGCGCTTCCTCCAGCACCGTGCGGCCCAGCTCCGAATAACGCTCCGGAGCCTTGTATTTGAGGAGCACCGCGAGCAGGATTCCGCCGATCCCGACCACGCCAACCACGTACGGGATCAGGGTGAAGACCCAGTCGGTGGCGGCCGTGCCGGCCGCGAACGAGGCGTTCTCACCCAGCAAGTAGATGACGTAGAGCATCCCGATGCCGCCGAGCAGCGGCGCCAGGAACGTCCGGAACCAGTTGGCCGTCTCGGGATGGTGCTTGCCGACGTGGAAGTAGGCGATCACCGCGAAAGCGGCCAGCGCCTGCACGATCAGGATCGCGGTGGTGCCGAGCAAGGCCATCAGCCCGTACAGCCCGGTGTAGGGGTCGCGACCGGTGAGGGCGAAGAACAGCACCACGACGGTGGCGAAGATGGTCTGCACCAGTCCGGCGACGTGCGGCGAGCCGTGCGTCGGGTGCGTGGCGCCCAACGTCTTTCGCATCCCCGGGATCACGTTCTCCCGACCGATCGCGTAGATGTAGCGGGCGGCGCAGTTGTGGAACGCCATGCCGCAGGCGAACGAGCCCGTCATCAGCAGGATCTTGAACATGTCGACGGCCCAGGTGCCCAGGTGGGCATCCACCGGGCCGAAGAAGATGTCGCCCGCCGTCGACGAATCCTGTGCCAGGGCAATGGCGTTCTGCGGACCGGTGCCGACGATCGCCAGCCACGAGATGATGATGTAGAAGACGCCGATCCCGATGACCGAGCTGACCACCGCGACCGGGATGATCTTCTTCGGGTTCTTGGATTCCTCGCCGTACATGGCGCTGGACTCGAAGCCGACCCAGGACCAGAACGCGAAGAACAACCCGATCCCGGCCGAGCCGGCCACCGCGATCGGGCTGCCGCCGGCACCGGCCACCGTGCCCGACAGGTTGTGGAAGGCGTTGAGCGGGTTGAGCGATCCCCACGACCAGCCCTCGGGGCCACCGCCGGTGAACAACACCGAGAGCGCCATCAGCGAGAGCATCACGATCTCGGTGATCAGGAACACCCCGAGAACCCGAGCGGCCACGTTGATGTCGAAGTAGGTCAGGATCAAGTTGATGGCCAGCATGGCGATCGCGAACACGATCCACGGCACGTTCACACCGAACAGCGTGTTGAACGTGTCGTTGCCGAAGAACGCGAAGATCCCGATCAGCGACGCTTCGAACACCATGTACGCCATGGCGGTCAGGAAGCCGGCGCCCAGGCCGGTGATCCGGCCGAGTCCGTGCGAGATGTAGCCGTAGAACGCCCCGGTGGCGGTGATGTGCTTGCTCATCGCGGCGTAACCGATGGCGAACAGGGTCAGCACGATGGTGGCCACGAAGTAGCCGGCCGGTGCGTACGCGCCGTTGCCGAAGCCCACGGCGATCGGCACGTTGCCGACCATGGCGGTGATCGGGGCGGCGGTGGCCACCGCCATGAACAGCACACCTATCAGGCCGACGGCGTTCGGTTTGAGGCGCTGGATGGAGTCGGCCGCGACGGGAGGATCGATGATCTCGCTCATGGTGGGTTCCGATCTGGATGGACGGAGAGGAAGCGCTGCCGTATTTGGTCTGGTCTAGCTTGATCTGGGCTCTGCCTCGCCGGAACGATGCCGATGTCGACGACGTCGGTGTGGTTCGACGCGGGTCATTGTTACCCCGGCCAGATCCCCTGGTCAACCGGAGGAATCACGCTCTTCATCCGGGCGTTTCGGCGGTGTTTCGCAACCCGGCCGTCGCGCTACGACGGTGTTAAATGTGCCGATTTGGTCTGCTCGGTGGGCGGCTGTGGTTCACACTGGGCGAATGCCGGGACTGCCGCCGACCCATGAATTGTTCGGGCGGGCGGCCCTTCCGGCCTACGGTCGCCCCGCCGACACGCCGCTGCGGCTGCTCAGCCTGTCGGAGAACGCCACCTACCTCGTCGAGGACGACGACCCGATCGTGCTTCGGGTGCACCGGCCCGGCTATCACTCACTGGCCGCGATTCGCTCCGAGCTGGCCTGGATGCGGGCGCTGCGAACCGAAACC
>JAGQTW010000263.1 GCA_020438785.1 Mycobacterium sp.
GCCGGGACGACGAAACCCCAGGGCAGTTCCAGCCGGTGGGCGGCGAGCAATTCCCTATCGGAAAGCACCGCGGTCACGCTGTCGTCGGCCACCACCACACCGCTGTCCAGGACGATGGCCCGCTCGCACAACTGGGCGGCATAGGGCAGATCGTGGGTGACGATGACCATCGTGGCGGACAGGGTCGCGAGCGTCTCGGCCAGTTCGCGGCGCGCCACCGGATCGAGATTGGCCGACGGCTCGTCAAGTACCAGGATCTCCGGTTCACAAGCCAGCACCGTGGCCAGCGCCGCCCGCCGACGCTGACCACCGGAGAGATGCGCGGGGCTGCGGTCGGCGTGTTCGGTCATCGACACGATTTCCAGCGCGGCTTGAACCCGCTCGGCCAGCGCGTCACCAGTGACCCCGAAGTTCGCCGGGCCGAACGCGACGTCCTGCGCGACGGTCGGCATGAACAGCTGGTCGTCGGGATCCTGGAACACCACCCCGACCCGCCGTCGGATCTCGCGCAGATTCTTGCGGTTCAGCGCCATTCCGCCGATCTCGACAGTGCCGGAACTCGCGGACAACGCCCCGTTGAGATGCAGCATGAGGGTGGTCTTGCCCGCCCCGTTGGGCCCGAGGATGGCGACCCGCTCACCGGGCGCGATGTTCAGATCGACGCCATCGAGTGCGACCCTGCCGTCCGGATAGTGGTAACTCAGGTTCTCGACCCGAATGGCGGGCGCGTTCATCGGAGCACCCAAGCCGACCCGCTCACCAGCACCGCCGCCACCGCGGGTGTCAGCGCAGCCAACCATTGCGGCGCCGTCGCACGTGGACCGGCGCCGACGATCGCCAACTCCGGAACCGTACCGTCGAAACCACGGGATGTCATCGCCAGGTAAACCCGCTCACCACGCTCATAGGACCGGAGGAACAGCGCGCCAACACCTTTCGCGATCGCACCGGCCTGATGTGCTGCGCGCGGGGAGTCACCGCGGGATATCCGCGCCATCCGCATTCGACTGACCTCCGCCGACAGCAGGTCGATGTAGCGGATCATCAACACCAGCATGGAGGTGACCAAACCGGGCATCCCGAGTCTGCTCAGCGCCAGCGGCAACTCCCGCGCCGAGGTCGTCGCCGCAACGGTCAGCGACCCGGCGACGCCCAGGGTGCCCTTGACGACGATGCCCCAGGCCGCCCAGAGCCCGGCGACCGACAGGTGCAGCCCCGCGAACTCCACCCGCTGACCGCCCTCCGCGAACGGAAGCAGCACGGCGAGCACGATGAAGGGCGCCTCGATCAGCATGCGCGGCAGAATCCAACGCAGCGGAATCCGGGCCACCCGCCAAACCACCAGGACGATCCCGATGTAGACGGCGAACGGCCAGATCATCTCCCTCGGCGTGGCGACCACCGCAAGGACGAAGACCACCAGTGCGACGATCTTCACCTCCGCGGGCGCCCGATCTACCAACGAATCCCCGTCGCGATACAACGGATGCGAGTGCCCCGCACCCACGGGTTCAGCTTCCCGAACGACGGCTACGAGCCAGCAGCCAGAACGCCCCGCCGGCAAGCGCGAGCACCGCCACAGCGCCGATGATGCCGGCCACTCCGACACTTCCGGGGCGCCCGAATACGGTGTAGTCCGCCAGCGGGGACACCGACATGACGTGCTCGGTCGCCTGCTGGGCGATGCAGGTACCGGTCAACTCCTCACCCTGCGCGGTCTGGATGACCTGGCAGCCCCGCAAGGTGGCCGAGTCCAGCCCGTCCGGGCTGGAGCTGGCGAAATAAGATGCCACCCCGGCGATGAGCAGGACGGCGCCGGCGAACCCGGCCCAGAACCACCAGTGCCGCCGCAGCGCGCCGGTCATGCGGCAACCGCCGTCTCGGTGCGGCTGCGGCGCAGCAGATAGACGAGATCGGGTCGCGACCGGACGACTGCCATCACCGTCACCGCGGTGATCAGCCCCTCGCCGATGCCGATGAGTACGTGGGTGCCGAGCATGTAGGCCGCCACCGTGCCCAGCGACGTCTGCGCGGCACCTCCGATCGCATACTCGACCACGAATCCCATTGATGCACTGACGGTTCCAACCAATGCCGAGAGGAAGCCGACGACACCCATAGCGCCCACCGATCGGTCGAGGCGCCGTCTGCGCACCAGCGCGTAAAGGGCGACCGCGGTCGCGTAGCCGGCCGCCACACCGATCAGCGCCATATTGGTGATGTTCATCCCGAGTGCGGTCACCCCGCCATCGGCGAACAACAGCGACTGCACCACCAGGACTATCGCAATACACAGAACGCCGGTGTAGGGCCCGACGAGGATCGCCGCCAGAGCGCCACCCAGAAGATGTCCGCTGACGCCGGGCAGGATCGGGAAGTTGATCATCTGCACGGCGAAGATGAAGGCAGCGACCAGACCCGCCAACGGAACGGTCCGTTCGTCGAGCTCGGCCCGCGCCTTCCAAGCGCACAGCGCCACCGCGGCGATTGCCAAGGCGCCGAACACCACGGAGGTGGGGGCGTTGACCAGTCCATCGCTCATATGCATGGCCGTGACCTGGACGCTCAAGCATGCCCTCCTTGCGGCGCGGTGTCGCTTCAACCCCCTCGGGCGAGCCTAGTGTCGGCAGCTCTCATCTGTCTACATGTTCAGATAATCAATTGACCGCGTCGGGCTCTGCGTGCGCCGCGCCGATCCAGTGCAGCAGGTCATGGACGATGTGATCCTCGAGTCGATAGCTGACCAGCCGGCCAACCCGGGTCGAGGTCACCCAGCCCTGCCGGCGCAGCACCCGGAGTGCTTGCGATACCGCGTTCTCCGACCTACCGAGCGCCGTGGCGAGGTCGCCCACACAGATTCCGGGCGCCCGATGCAGACACAGCAGGATCTCAAGGCGGTTCGGGTCTGACAGCAGATCGAAACGCTGCGTCCAGCCATTGATGTCGACATCGGCCAGCGCCGACGAGGCACGTTCGACCTTCATCTGGTCGCCCGGCCCGTCCATGCGAAGAAATCTAACCCAGGACCGCCCGATCACTCGTCGGGTTTGTGTTCCCGCCACACCCGTTCGAACGGCAGCCGCCAGGCGTTCGGCGCGATCAGCTGATGGATCGCGTTGGGACCCCAGGTGCCGACCGGGTAGCTCTTCACCTGCGGCGGGTCGTCGATCAGCTGGGCCGAGCGTTCCCACAGCGACTCGATGCCCTCGGCGGTGGTGAACAGCGTGTGATCACCGCGCATCGCATCCAGGATCAACCTCTCGTAGGCCTCGAGCACGTCGGCCACCGAGTCGGTCTCCCGGGTGGAGAACTGCATGGACAGCTTGTCCAGCTTCATCCCGGGCCCGGGACGCTTGCCGTAGAACGACAGCGACACCTTGGACTCGTCGGCCAGGTCGAAGGTGAGGTGGTCCGGTCCCTCCGAGCCCACCCCGGAACCGGGCGGGAACATCGTCCGCGGCGCCTCCTTGAACGCGATGGAGATGATCCGCTGACCCTGCG
>JAGQTW010000264.1 GCA_020438785.1 Mycobacterium sp.
CTGCCGGTCCGCGGTGCGGCCCGCTACTTCGGGTCCGAGGACGCCGCCGCCGAGCGGTTGGTCGACGCGGTGGCCGCGGCCGGCGCCGAATGCCAGGTGGGCATCGCCGACCAGCTTCCGACCGCCGTCTTCGCCGCCCGCGCCGGCCGGGTGGTGCCACCCCGCCAGGACGCGGTGTTCCTGGCGGCACTGTCGATCCGGCAGCTGGCCACCGAGCCGAGCCTGTCCGGTTCGGGTCGCGGGGAGCTGACTGATCTGTTGTGGCGCATGGGAATTCGCAATCTCGGCCAGTTCGCCGCGCTGTCGCGGACGGATGTGGCCTCCCGCTTCGGCGCCGACGCGGTGGTCGCGCACCGCTTCGCCAGCGGCGAACCGGTCCGCGGACCGTCCGGGCGTGACCTGCCCCCGGAACTCGATGCCGTGCTGCACTGCGACCCGCCGATCGACCGAGTCGATGCGGCCGCGTTCGCCGGTCGCACGCTGGCCGGCGAACTGCACCGCAGCCTGCAGGCCGCCGGGGTGGGATGCACCCGGCTGGCCATCCACGCCGTCACCGCCAACGGCGGTGAGCTGACCCGGGTCTGGCGCTGCGCCGAACCGTTGACCGAGGACGCCACCGCCGACCGGGTGCGCTGGCAACTCGACGGCTGGCTGAGTACGCGCCGGCGGGCAGGAGCGGAGCGACTCGGGGATGGATCCCGGCGGGCAGGAGCGGAGCGACTCGGGGATGGCTCCCGGCGGGCAGGAGCGGAGCGACTCGGGGATGGATCCCGGCCCTCCGACCGGCCGAGCGCCCCGGTGACGATGCTGCGCCTGCAGCCGGTGGAAATCGTCTCCGCCGAGGCCCTTCAACTGTCGCTGTGGGGTGGCGACGGCGAGGATGACCGGCTGCGGGCCCGCCGGGCGCTGGTGCGGGTACAGGGCCTGTTGGGTCAGGAGGCCGTGCAGCTGCCGGTCCTGTCCGGCGGCCGCGGTCCGGCCGAGCGCGTCACCCTGACCCCGCTCGGTGACGAACTGGTGCCGCGGGCCGATCCCGGCCAGCCCTGGCCGGGTCGCCTGCCGGAGCCGGCGCCCGCAGTAGTCCTCGACGATCCGGTGGAACTGCTTGACGCCCAAGGCAACCCGGTGCGCGTGACGGCCCGCGGGATGTTCAGCGCCGAGCCGGCCCGGTTGGACGCGACCGGACACCACTATCGGGGCGGGCTGAGTTGGTGGGCCGGGCCGTGGCCGGTCGACGAACGCTGGTGGGACCAGGCCGAGCAGTCCAGGGCCGGCCGGACTGCGCGTGCCCAGGTGGTGGTGGACTCCGGCGCCCACGAACCAGGCGCGGCGCTGCTGCTGTGCTACCGGCAGCGGCGCTGGTACCTGGAGGGGGTCTACGAGTGAGCCAGGCCCCGGGCGAACGGGCCCACCCGCGAGATGAACCGCTCGAAGAACGCCGACGGATCGACCTGCACACCGACCTGTGCGTTTGGCGCGCGGCCCCAGCGGCGGCTCCAGTCGGCGATGGTCATCCCCCGGGTCAGGGTTCCGGTCAGTTCGACGTCGACCGTGGTGGGCCGGGTTTCGATGAGGGCGGGGTCCAGCGCGACGGCCGCGGCCAACGGGTCGTGCAGGTGGGCCAGGAAGCCCTCACCCTGATCGAAGTGGAACTCGAAGTAGAACCGCATCGCATCTTCGAGCGCCCGGATCAGCGGGTTGTCGGCCACCGAGCGGGTCCCCCTGGCGTCGAGCACGCTCATCGCCATCGTCGAGCATTCCGCCGCGATTCCCAGCCGGTGCAGAATGGCCGGCGTCAGCGCGATGTTCTCCGTGAGGTTCAGCCCGCACACGATCGGAACATCCTGCACCGCAATCTGTTTCGCATCCGCGGCCCGCCCCCAGGCGGTGAACACCTCGGCGGCGGCCTCCGGGTCGACGCTGATGTTCCACTCGGCCACCGGTGTGGTGTTGCCGCGGTAGTCGAACGATCCGCCCATGATGACCAGGCGGCGCAGCAGCGACGGCAGCGTCGGCTCGGCGCGCAGCGCCAGGGCGAGGTTGGTCAGCGGACCGGTCACCAGGCCGATCAGCTCCCCGGGGTGGGCATGGGCGGCGCGCACCCAGGCCTCGGCGGAGTCGTACGACGTCGGTTCGCGGTCGTGTCGCGGTAGCTCGGCGTACCCGAGACCCGCGGGGCCGTGGGTGTCCTCGGCCGTGCGCATCGCGGCGCTCAGCGGCTGATCGGCTCCCCGGGACACCGGGATGTCGGTGGCGCCGCACAACTGCAGCAGCCCGAGGTTGTTGCGGCAGACCTGATCGACGTCGACATTGCCGCCCGTGGAGGCGATCCCGACCAGATCGGCGTCGGCGCTGGCGAGCAGGTACACCAGCGCCATCGCATCGTCGACGCCGGTGTCGACATCGGCGAACACGGGCAGCGCCGGTGTCGGGTCATGCGCCGTTGTCACTGCGGCAACGATACCGGCCGCGAACCCTCAGCCGACGGCGGCGAACTCGTCGCGGAACCAGTCCGGCCACTCCCGCTTCTCGAACGTCGTCGAGTCGACGCAGACGTGGATCATCGTCGCTTCGGCGATCACGTCGTCGCCGCGGCGGATCAGGTACTCACTGCGCAGCGACGTACGGCCCGGCGGATCGATCCCGACTCCCACCACCAGTTCCTCGTCGAAATGGGCGGGCAGCCGGAACTGCAACTCCGCGGCGGCGACCACGACGTCGATACCCCTGTCGATGAGGACCTGATAGCCGCCGACCATGTCGCGGATCGCCTCGCTGTGGGCCATGTCGATCCAGGTCAGGTAGTGGCCGTTGAACACCCTGCCCTGCATGTCGCATTCGACGTAGCGCACTCGCAGCGGCATGGCGAACTGTGCGGGCGGCATGTCAGAACGACGTGATGCCGTCCCAGTCCACGAGCGTCCACCCCTGCACCGGGTTCCCGGTGAGCACCACGCGGCCGGCGTTGGGCAGCGGGTGATCGGTCAGCAGGCTGTCCTTGCCGTTGCGGGCGTTCATCAGCGTCCACATCATGATCGAGACGGCGCTGGAGAACGCGACCGGCTTGGTGTCGCCGCTCTCGTAGATGCGCTGCACCGCACCGGTGAACTGCTGGTTGAACTGGTTGCCGTTCACCGAGCCGGGGATGGCGAAGTTGCGGTCACCCTGCAGCCAGTTCATCGGGGCGACCAGGAACGTCGATGCGATGCTCTTCACCGGCCCGCCGTCGAACCAGCCGGCGTTGATCTCATTGAGCCCGGGCAGCACGTTCACCGGTTCACCGAGTGCCTTGGACATCGGCGCCGCCGTCTGCTGGGTGCGCACCATCTCCGAGGCGTAGATGCCGTCATAGCGGTTGCCCTGCAGCCGGCTGGCCACCGCGGCGGCCTGCTGCTCGCCGGCCGGCGTCAGCGACGGCCCCGGAACGGCGGTGTCGGCCACCCCGTCGGCATTGCCCTGGGACTCACCGTGCCGGATGAACGTCAAGGTGATCGTGCGTTCCTTGGGCGCTGGCGAACTGCAGGCGGCGAGCATGACCACCGCCAGCAGGGCGGTGATCGTCGCGGTGATCCTTCGGGCGCGGGTGAGCTGCATGCCATAAGGGTGCCTTGTCGATCGCGCGAGCGGGCGAGAATTTCCGCAGTGCGAGGATGAGACCCTCACTTCGACCCGTCAGGAGCACGCCCATGGCAATCGATCCCACGGCAATCGGCGCGGTGACCGAGCCGCACACCCAGACCTGGACCGAACGCGACACCATGCTGTACGCGCTGGGCGTCGGCGCCGGCACCGGCGACCTGGCCTACACCACCGAGAACAGCCACGACATCGCCCAGCAGGTGCTGCCGACCTTCGCGGTGATCTGCTGCATGGGCTTCGCCGCCGCATCCAAGGTGGGGACCTTCAACTGGGGCATGCTGCTGCATGGGTCGCAGGAGATTCGGCTGTACAAGCCGCTGCCGGCCGCCGGCTCGCTGTCGGTGGTCTCCGAGGTGGCCGATATCCAGGACAAGGGCCCCGGCAAGAACGCGATCCTGATGATGCGCGGCCGCGGCACCGACCCGGCCACGGGTGAACTGGTCGCCGAGACCCTGGCCACGGCCGTCATCCGCGGCGAGGGCGGATTCGGGGGGCAGCCCGGCCAGCGCCCGGAGGCGCCGGAGTTCCCGGACCGCGAGCCCGACGCCCGGATCGCCGCGCCGACCCGCGAGGACCAGGCCCTGCTGTACCGGCTGTCCGGTGACCGCAACCCGCTGCACAGCGATCCGTGGTTCGCCCGGGAGATGGCCGGCTTCCCGACCCCGATCCTGCATGGGCTGTGCACCTACGGGTTCGCCGGCCGGGCGCTGCTGGCCGAACTCGCGGGCAACGACTCGGCGAAGCTGACCGCGATGGCGGCCCGGTTCTCGTCGCCGGTGTTCCCCGGCGAGACGCTCACCACGTCGATCTGGCGAACCGAGCCGGGCAAGGCCGTCTACCGCACCGAGGCCAGCGGCCCGGACGGGTCCAACACCCGGGTGGTGCTCGACGACGGGGTCGCCGAATACACCGAGTGATGGGGGCGCCTGATGACGGACCAGAAACTTGCCGACCGGCGGCCAGCCCCGACAGCCACGGTCGCCGCCATGCTCGCGGTCGTCACAGCGGCCGGCTTGGTCGTCGCGCTGTCCGGATGCGGCAAGCCGGCCGGGGGCCAGGCCTCGTCGTCGAGTTCTCCGGCGTCCACGGCGTCGACCGGCCGGCAAGGTCCCAGTGGGCAACGTCAGTATCGATTGACCGCCACCATCCCCGTCGGCAATGGCCCCGGCGGCGTGGCGGTGGATCCCGGCACCCGGACCGTCTACGTCGCCCATGCGGGCCGCGAGGGTGGCCAGGGCACGGTGTCGGTAATCGACGTCACGACCCACACGGTCGGCCGGACGGTGCGCGTCGGCAAGGGCTCCAGCGGGGTGGCGGTGGACCCGGCCACCCACACCGTCTACGTCACCAACTCCGAGGACGGCACGGTGACGGTGATGGACGGCGCGACACTGACAGTCACCGACACCGTGCCTGTCGGCCCCAGCCCGCGGACGGTGGCGGTGGATCCGGGCAGCCACACCGTCTACGTCGGCGGGTCCGACGATCGGAGCGGACAGGGCATGGTGTCGGTGATCGACGGGTCGACCAGGAAGGTCGTGGTCACCGTGGCCGTCGGCAAATATCTCGGTGGACTGGCGGTGGATCCGGGCAACCACGCGGTCTACGTCACCAACTCTGCCGACGACTCTGTGTCAGTGATCGACACCTCGACGAATACCGTCACCGCGACGCTGGCCGTGGGCCAGTGGCCCGACACGGTCGCGGTGGATCCGGCCACTCACAGTGTCTATGTCGGCACCCGGGATCCCGAAGGCGCCGCTCAAGATACCCAGCCGCCGTCGCGCAGCGGCAGGGTCTCGGTGATCGACGGGTCGACCCGCACGGTGGTCGCCACCGTTCCCATCGGCAAGTCGGTGGATGCGGTGGCGGTGGATTCCGGCACCGACACCGTCTACGTCGCCAAATTCGCCGACGACATGGTGTCCGTGATCGACGGGACCGAGCGGGCTGTCACCGCGACCGTGTCGATGGGTCACTCATCGCTGGGCCACGGTGTCGCGGTGGACCCCGACAGCCATGCCGTCTACGTCACCAGCTTCAATGACGACACGGTGTCGGTGATCGAGCTCGCTCAGTAGCTCGGCGGTCAGCCGACCACGCCACCGACCAGGTGGCCGATGCCGAACGTGATGGCCATGGCCAGCGCGCCGCCGATCACAACCCGCTGAATCGCGCGGGCGATGTTGGCGCCGCCGAGGCGGGCGCTGAGCCAGCCGGTGAACGCCAGGGCGATCAGCACGGCCACGAAGGTGATCGGGACCCGCGTCGAGGGCGGGAGGAGCAGGATCGCCAGCAGCGGCAGGATCGCCCCGACCGTGAATGCGATGGCCGAGGAGATCGCGGCCTGCCAGGGGTTGGTCAACTCGTCGGGATCGATGCCGAGTTCGACGTCGATGTGGGCGGCGAACGCGTCGTGGTCGCTCAGCTCCCGGGCGACGGTGCGGGCGGTGGCCGGCGACAGCCCCTTGGCCTCGTAGAGGGCGGCGAGCTCGTCGAACTCGGCGTCCGGCTGGGTGTCGAGTTCCCGGCGCTCCTTGCGCAGCAGCGCCTTCTCGGTGTCGCGCTGGGTGCTCACCGACACGTACTCACCGACGGCCATCGACAGCGCGCCGGCGGCCAGGCCGGCGATGCCGGCGGTGAAGATCGGGCCGCGCTCGGCGGTGGCGGCCGCGACGCCGACGACGATGCCCGCCGTCGACACGATGCCGTCGTTGGCGCCGAGCACCCCGGCGCGCAGCCAGTTCAGCTTGCTGCCGATGCCGCTGTGGTGCGGCTCGGCGGGATGCAGCTGCGGGTCGGAGGGCTCCGGTGTCGCGGTCACATGTGCAGCGTAGGGCCTAGCCATCCTCGCCGTAGGTGCGTGCGATGTCTTCGGAGCTGCGCCACGCGGAGTAGTTCGGCCGCTTCGGCCAGCCGTCGGGGGAGTCCTGCCACTCCTCCTGGCGGCCGTACGGCAGCACGTCGGTGAGCGCGAACGAGTAGGTGAGCTGTTCGACACCGCGGCCGTTGGTGTGCCAGGTGCGGTAAACGGTGTCGCCTTCGAGCAGGAAGACGTTGAGCCCGAACCCTTCTCCGGGGCCGGCGTCTACGTCGGCGCCGAACGAGCTTTCCGAGGAGGAGTACCAGTCCATCTTGTTGCCGACCTTCTTCTTGTAGGCCAGCGCCTCGTCAATGGGTCCGTTGGTGACGATGACGAACCGGGCGTCATAGTCGGCCAGGAACTCCAGCCGGGTGAACACGGTGGTGAACCCGGTGCAGCCGGAGCACTGCCACTCCGCGCCGTCGCTCCACATGTGGTTGTAGACGATCAGCTGGGAGTGGCCGTCGAAGATGTCCACCAGGCGCACCGGGCCGTCCGGGCCGATGAGGGTGTAGTCGGGCAACTGAACCATCGGCAGCCGGCGGCGCTGGGCGGCGATGGCGTCGAGTTCGCGGGTGGCGGCCTTCTCCCGCTTGCGGAGGTCCTCGAGCGCGGCGCGCCAGGTCTGCTGGTCGACGATGGATGGTAGGGCGGACATGCGCATCTCCTTCTTTTCGTCAGTGTCTCTGTATGGACCGGTTCGGCGGACGAAATTCATCGACCCCTGGGCATCGAACATATATTCGAATAAGATCGGTCCATGGGGTGGCACAACGGCCCGCCTAGCTGGGGCGAGATGGAGCGGGTGCTCAACGGCAAGCCCAGACGTTCCGGGATGTCGCTCGGCGAGCCACACGCCGACGGCGGTGACAGCCCGGCCTGGTCCCGCAAGCGGCAGCCCTACGAGCCGACGGATGAACACCCGCTGCGTTCGACGGTTGCCTACGCCGAACTGCACGCCCATTCGGCCTACAGCTTTCTCGACGGAGCCAGCACACCGGAGGAACTGGTCGAGGAGGCGGTGCGGCTGGACCTGCGGGCCGTGGCGCTGACCGACCATGACGGACTCTACGGCGTGGTGCGCTTCGCCGAGGCCGCCAAGGAACTCGACATGCGCACGGTCTTCGGCGCCGAGCTGTCGCTGAGCAATACCGTCCGCACCGAAGACCCCGATCCGCCCGGCCCGCACCTGCTGGTGCTGGCCCGCGGGCCGGAGGGTTATCGGCGGCTGTCGCGTCAGCTGGCGGCCGCGCACCTGGCCGGCGGGGAGAAGGGCAGGCCGCTCTACGACTACGACACCCTCACCGAGGCCGCCGGCGGGCATTGGCACATCCTGACCGGGTGCCGCAAAGGCCATGTGCGCCAGGCGCTGTCGACCGGTGGGCCGGAGGCCGGCGCCGAGGCGCTTGCCGACCTGGTGGACCGGTTCGGCCGCGACCGGGTCAGCGTCGAACTCACCCACCACGGTGATCCGCTCGACGACGAACGCAACGCCGCGCTGGGCGCGCTGGCCCGGAGGTTCGGGCTGACGGTGGTCGCCACCACCGCCGCGCATTTCGCCGAGCCCGGCCGGGCCCGGTTGGCGATGGCGATGGGGGCGATCCGGGCGCGCCAGTCCCTGGACGAGGCGGCGGGCCGGCTGGCCCCGCTGGGCGGTTCGCATCTGCGCTCCGGCGACGAGATGGCCCGGCTGTTCTTCAGGTATCCCGAAGCGGTCACCGCCGCAGCCGACCTGGGCGAGCAGTGTGCGTTCGGGCTGGCGCTGATCGCCCCCCAGCTGCCGCCGTTCGACGTTCCAGAAGGCCACACCGAGGACAGCTGGCTGCGGGAGCTGGTCATGGTCGGGGCCGCGCGGCGGTACGGGCCGCGGTCCTCGGCCCCGGAGGCCTACGCGCAGATCGAACGGGAGCTCGACGTCATCGCCGCGTTGAAGTTCCCGGGCTACTTCCTGGTGGTGCACGACATCACCCAGTTCTGTCGGCGCAACGACATCCTGTGCCAGGGAAGGGGATCGGCGGCCAACTCCGCGGTCTGCTACGCGCTGGGGGTCACCGCCGTCGACCCGATCGCCAACGAGTTGCTGTTCGAGCGGTTCCTCTCGCCGGCCCGGGACGGGCCGCCCGACATCGACATCGACATCGAATCGGATCTGCGCGAGAGGGCGATCCAGTACGTCTACGACAAGTACGGCCGGGACTACGCCGCCCAGGTCGCCAACGTCATCACCTATCGGGGCCGCAGCGCGGTGCGCGACATGGCCCGTGCGCTCGGGTTCTCCCAGGGGCAGCAGGACGCCTGGAGCAAACAGATCAGCCGCTGGAACGGGCTGGACGATTCCCCCGACATCGAGGACATCCCCGGACCGGTGATCGACCTGGCGATGCAGATCAAGAATCTGCCGCGGCACATGGGAATCCACTCCGGCGGCATGGTGATCTGCGACCGGCCCATCGCCGATGTGTGCCCGGTGGAATGGGCGCGGATGGCCGACCGCAGTGTGCTGCAGTGGGACAAAGACGACTGTGCGGCAATCGGTTTGGTGAAGTTCGACCTACTGGGTCTCGGCATGCTCTCGGCGCTGCACTA
>JAGQTW010000022.1 GCA_020438785.1 Mycobacterium sp.
GCCGTCGATCAGCTTGATCGGCCGCAGCGTGATGCCGGGTGTGGACATCTCCACCAGGATGAACGAGATGCCGGCCTGCTTCTTTGGCGCGTCCGGATTCGTGCGGGCCAGCACGAAGATCCAGTCGGCGAACTGACCCAGCGTGGTCCAGGTCTTCTGGCCGTTGATCACGTAGTCGTCGCCGTCACGGACCGCGACGGTGCGCAGCGAGGCCAGGTCGGAGCCGGCCTCCGGCTCGGAAAAGCCCTGGCACCACCAGATGTCGAGGTTGGCCGTCGCCGGCAGGAAGCGCTCCTTGATCTCCTGCGACCCGAACTGGGCGATCACCGGCCCGACCATGCTGGCATTGAATGCCAGCGGCTCGGGCACGGAGGCCAGCCGCATCTCGTCGGCCCACAGCTGCCGCTGCAGCGGTGACCAGTCCTTGCCGCCCCACTCCACCGGCCAGTTCGGCACCGCCAGCCCGGCCTTGTTGAGGATGCGCATCGTGGTGACGATGTCGTCGGGCCAGATGAGCTCGTCATTGCGGGCCCGGTCCCGGATCTCGGCCGGAATCTCGGTGGTGAAGAACGTGCGCAACTCGTCGCGGAATTTCGCGTCCTCGTCGCTCAGAGCCAGCTGCATTGCGACCTCACTTCGTCGTGGTGGCTACTCGTCAGTACCCGACGTGAAACGGTATCGCAGCCCCACCAACCGGTCGGCAGGAACACCCCTGTGGTCAGGATTTCGACAGCACTTTCTTGTCGGTGCCGTGATCGGGCCGACTCAGCCCCGGAAGCCGGGACCGCGCCTGCGCAGGTAGCGCTCGAACTCGGCGGCCAGCGCATCGCCGTCGACCTTGGACAACGCCTCGTTGACGTCCACCTCGGCGTCGCCGCGTTCCTCGAGTGCCGCGACGTACTCGGCGATCTCCTCGTCCTCGGCGGTCATCTCGGTGACGGCCTGCTCCCACTCCTCGGCCTGCGCGGGCAGGTCGGCCAGCGGCACCTCGATGTCCAGGACGTCCTCGACCCGCCGCAACAGCGCCACGGTGGCCTTGGGGTTGGGCGGCTGAGACACGTAGTGCGGGACCGCGGCCCAGAACGTGACGGCGGGAATGCCCGCGGCCACGCAGGCGTCCTGGAACACCCCGGCGATCCCGGTCGGCCCCTCGTAACGGGTCTCCTCCAGGCCGAAGAACTTGGCCGAGTCGGGGGAGTAGGCCGCCCCGGAGACCGGCACCGGCCGGGTGTGCGGGGTGTCGGCCAGCAACGCCCCCAGGATCACGACGGTGTCCACGTTCAGCTTGTCGGCGATCGCCAGCAGTTCGGCGCAGAAGGTCCGCCATCGCATGTTCGGTTCCACCCCGTGCATCAGCACGATGTCGCGGTCCGAACCCGGCGGCCGGCAGTGCGAGATCTGCATCGACGGCCACACCAGCTCGCGGGTGACGCCGTCGATCTGGCGGATCACCGGGCGATTCACCTGGTAGTCGTAGTAGGACTCGTCGTCGATCTCGATGATCGGCTCCGCCTCCCAGATCGCGTCGAGGTGCTCGAGCGCGTCACTGGCCGCGTCGCCGGCGTCGTTCCAGCCCTCGAACGCCGCCACGATGATCGTGTTGGACAGTTCCGGCAGGTCCGGGCCCTTGGCGCCGCGAAAGTTCGACGAGGTCACAAGTTCAGCGTAAGGCCTGCCCGACCGCCAGGAGCCGCAACGCGACGACGCCACTCCGTGGTGGCGGCGCCCACCTCGGGCGCGTCGTCGCCCGCCCCGTCGTCCCGGTGAGAAATACCTTCGGCAGCAAACTGGTTACGCTTGAGGCCTGTGGCATCGCCGGCAACGTCGGCGAGCCGTCGCCAGCGACTAGTGGGTGTCCGAACGTCGATCGGATGACGACGTAGACTTTTCTCGGTCGAGAGGCGTTGCAACGGTTGTCCGGGGGACCCGAGTCCCCCTGGTATCCGCCACGCTCGGCAGAGTCAAGGACGCCTTCCGCTACGGAAGGAACGTGTGTGAGCGCCGTCAAGCCGAACTTCGAGCCGAACATCCGCGCGGACTGCACCGAGGAACTGACGGCAGCCCTGCGCAAGCGGATCGTGGTGATCGACGGCGCGATGGGCACGGCGATCCAGCGCGACCGGCCGGACGAGGCCGGCTACCGCGGCGAGCGCTTCAAGGACTGGCCGAGCGACCTGGTCGGCAACAACGATCTGCTGACCCTGACCCAGCCGCACATCATCGCAGGCATCCACCGCGAGTACCTCGAGGCGGGCGCCGACATCCTGGAGACCAACACCTTCAACGCGAACGCGGTCTCGCTCTCCGACTACGGCATGGAAGAGCTGAGCTACGAGCTGAACTACGCCGGCGCCGCATTGGCCCGCAAAGCCGCCGACGAGTTCAGCACGAGCGCGAAGCCCCGATACGTCGCAGGCGCGCTGGGACCGACGACCCGGACGGCGTCGATATCACCGGATGTGAACGACCCCGGCGCCCGCAACGTCTCCTACGACCAGTTGGTCGATGCGTACGCCGATGCCGCCCGCGGTCTCGTCGACGGAGGTGCGGACCTGCTGATCGTCGAGACGATATTCGACACGCTGAACGCCAAGGCAGCGGTGTTCGCCATCGAGACATTGTTCGAGGAGCGCGGACGCCGGTGGCCGGTGATCATCTCGGGCACCATCACCGACGCTTCCGGTCGGACGTTGTCCGGCCAGCTCACTGAGGCGTTCTGGAACTCGATCAGACATGCCAGGCCGCTCGCCGTCGGTCTGAACTGTGCTCTGGGCGCGCCCGAGATGCGGCCCTACATCGCTGAGATGTCGCGCATCGCGGATACCTTCGTCTCCTGCTACCCGAACGCGGGCCTGCCCAACGCTTTCGGCGAGTACGACGAGTCCCCGGAGCGTCAGGCCGGCTACATTGCCGAGTTCGCCGGGGCCGGTCTGGTCAACCTTGTCGGTGGTTGTTGCGGAACGACGCCCGCGCACATCGCCGAGATCGCCTCGGTCGTCGAGGGCGTGACGCCGCGTCCGGTGCCCAGGATTCCGGTGGCCACCCGACTGGCGGGCTTGGAGCCCCTCAACATCACCGACGGCGCGCTGTTCGTGAACATCGGGGAGCGCACCAACATCACCGGCTCTGCCCGGTTCCGCAACCTGATCAAGGCGGGGGACTACGACACCGCCTTGTCGGTCGCGCTGCAGCAGGTGGAGGTCGGTGCGCAAGTCATCGACATCAACATGGACGAGGGCATGATCGACGGCGTCGCCGCGATGGATCGGTTCACCAAGCTGATCGCTGCCGAACCCGACATCAGCCGTGTCCCGGTGATGGTCGACTCCTCGAAGTGGGAGGTCATCGAGGCGGGCCTGAAGAACGTGCAGGGCAAGCCGATCGTCAACTCGATTTCCCTCAAGGAGGGCGAGGAGAAATTCGTCCGCGAGGCACGGCTGTGCCGTAAGTTCGGCGCCGCCGTCGTCGTGATGGCCTTCGACGAACAGGGCCAGGCCGATGATCTGGAGCGGCGAAAGGAGATCTGCGGGCGGGCCTACCGGGTTCTGACCGAAGATGTCGGTTTCCCGGCAGAGGACATCATCTTCGACCCGAACTGCTTCGCGCTGGCGACGGGCATCGAAGAGCATGCGACGTACGGGATCGACTTCATCAAGGCCTGCGCCTGGATCAAGGAGAACCTTCCCGGGGTGCACATCTCCGGCGGAATCTCCAACGTGTCGTTCTCGTTCCGGGGTAACAACCCCGTGCGCGAGGCGATCCACGCGGTGTTCCTGTTCCACGCCATCAAGGCCGGACTCGACATGGGCATCGTCAACGCCGGCGCGCTGGTGCCCTACGACTCGATCGACCCAGAACTGCGGGACCGTATTGAGGACGTCGTTCTCAACCGTCGCGACGACGCGGCCGAGCGACTGCTGGAGATCGCCGAACGGTTCAACAGCACCGAGAAAGCTGAAGACCCCGCTGCAGCGGAGTGGCGCGGCCTGCCGGTTCGGGAGCGGATCACGCACGCCCTGGTCAAGGGCATTGACGCCCACGTCGACGCTGACACCGAGGAGTTGCGGGCCGAGATCGCCGCGGCCGGTGGCCGCCCCATCGAGGTGATCGAAGGACCGTTGATGGACGGTATGAACGTCGTCGGTGACCTGTTCGGGTCAGGCAAGATGTTCCTGCCCCAGGTGGTGAAGTCGGCCCGGGTGATGAAGAAGGCCGTCGCGTACCTGCTGCCCTACATCGAGGCCGAGAAAGAAGCCTCCGGTGCAGAGGCCACCGATGACTCCACGAACGGCACGATCGTGATGGCGACCGTGAAGGGCGACGT
>JAGQTW010000265.1 GCA_020438785.1 Mycobacterium sp.
TGGATCGGGGAGCGCACCCGTCAGCTCGACGGCGCGCACATCGCCTTCGCCGAGGTGATCGCCAATCCGATCGGGGTGAAGATCGGGCCGAACATGACGCCCGAGCTGGCCGTGGAGTACGTCGAGCGGCTCGATCCGCACAACAAGCCGGGCCGGCTGACCCTGGTCAGCAGGCTGGGCAACCACAAGGTGCGCGACCTGCTGCCGCCGATCATCGAGAAGGTGCAGGCCACCGGACACCAGGTGATCTGGCAGTGCGACCCGATGCACGGCAACACCCATGAGTCCTCGACCGGCTACAAGACGCGGCACTTCGACCGCATCGTCGACGAGGTGCAGGGCTTCTTCGAGGTGCACCGGGCGCTGGGCACCCATCCCGGTGGCATCCACGTCGAGATCACCGGGGAGAACGTCACCGAATGCCTCGGCGGGGCGCAGGACATCTCCGACACCGACCTGTCCGGCCGCTACGAGACCGCGTGTGACCCGCGGCTGAACACCCAGCAGAGCCTCGAGTTGGCCTTCCTGGTCGCGGAGATGCTGCGCGACTAGCTATTTCGCGTCGAGACAGAAATCTCGCACACGAAGTTCGAGTAGCAGTGTGCGTGAGTTCTGTCCCAACGCGGCGGAGCGCGTCACTGGCCGATGAGGCCCTGCAGGTTGCTGCCCAACGCCCACGCGCCGGCGGCCACCAGCCCGGTCAGCACCAGCACCGCCAGCACCCAGAACGCCAGCGCGCGGCGCGCCCGCTGCCGCGCCCACGCGAACTCGCTCAACTCTATTCCGGCGAATTGTCCCGCCACGCTTGGGTATTCGTCCTCGTCGAGAGCGACCGCCGCGGGTTGCCAGTCCTCCGGTCCGCGGACGAGTTGACGGGTCGGGTTCTTCGCCGGCTGCCCGGGCTGGGGCACCGCAACGGTCCGGCGGCGGTGGTCGACGGTCTGCTCCGTCGCCCGGCTGTGGAATGCGGTGGCCGCGGTGTGTTGCGCGGAGTTCTTCGGCGCGGGCACCCGGAAGTTCGGCAGCTCCAATTCGGCGGCGACGGCGTCGAGGGCGTCCCGCATGGCCGCGGCATCGGCGTAGCGCTGCTCGGGATCGCGCGCGGTGGCCCTGCCGATCAACTCGTCGAACTGTGGCGGCACCCCGCTGATCGCCGAACTGGGCTGCGGCACATCGGCATCCATCCGCGCATACGCCACCGTCAGCGGGTTGTCGCCGGTGAACGGCGGCGAGCCGGTCAGCAACTCGTAGGCCAGGATGCCGACGGCGTAGACATCGCTGCGGGGACCGGTCTGCCCGCTGCTGACCTGCTCGGGCGACAGATAGGCCGCGGTGCCCAGGATCACGCTGGTCGACGTGATGCCCGCCTCGGCGACGGCGCGGACCAAGCCGAAGTCGACGAGCTTGACCTCACCGTCGTCGGAGATCAAGACGTTCTCCGGCTTGACGTCGCGGTGTACCAGGCCGGCCCGGTGCGCGACCGCCAGACCGCCCAGCACCGGGCGCAGCACCGCGGCGGCGGCGTGCGGCGGCATCGGCCCGCGCTCGCGCAGCAGTTCACGCAGCGTGCCACCCTCGATGAGCTCCATCACCAGGAACGGGTGCGCCGCATCGGTGCCCTGGTCGTAGACCGCGACCAGCCCGGGGTCCTTGAGCTTGGCGACGGCACGCGCCTCGAGCTGGAACCGGGTGAGGAACTGACCGTCGGCGGCGTACCGGGAATCCATCACCTTCAGCGCGACCGGGCGGTCCAGGCGGACGTCCAGGCCGCGGTACACCGTCGACATGCCGCCGGTGGCGATCCTGGCCTCGACGCGGTACCGGCCGTCCAGCAACGCGCCGACGAGTGGGTCCGACGTCACCGGCCCATGGTATGTCGCGGGCTCGGGCGGCCGGTTTCTCCGCTGATTCGCCCACGTGGAGGCGTGTCGGTGCGGGCCGGGGAGCCCTAGACTGGCCGGGTGAGCAGCATTCCGGCCGGCGACGACGTCCTCGAGCCCGACGAGCCCCTCTACGACCTCCCACACGTCTCCGAGCTGCTCGGGGTGCCGGTGACCAAGGTGCATCAGCAGCTGCGCGACGGCCACCTGGTGGCGGTTCGCCGCAACGGGGTGCCGATGATTCCGCAGGTGTTCTTCACCGAGAGCGGCGAGGTGGTCAAGTCCCTGTCCGGCCTGCTGGCCGTGCTGCGCGACGGCGGCTACCGCGACACCGAGATCCTGCGCTGGCTGTTCACCGCCGACCCGTCGCTCACGGTGACCCGCGATGGGGTGCGCGAGGCGATCAGCAATGTCCGGCCGGTCGACGCGCTGCACGCCCACCAGGCCCGCGAGGTCGTGCGCCGGGCCCAGGCGATGGCGTACTGATCAACTGGTGGCCGGTATCCCGGTCGAGTCGTCGGCCGGAAGCGGAGCGGGCGGGGAGTCGGTGCGGTGCAGGTAGTACCAGGCGGCCACCGCGCACGTCGTCGCCAGCAGCACATGCAGCCACGAGTACATGCCGTGCGAGCCGTCCGGTTTGAAGATCACCATGATCCAGGTGGAGAACCCGGCGATCAATGCGATCGCGGCGCGCGACTGGGCCAGCGCCGACACCACCGCCAGCGGCCAGGTGTAGTACCAGGGCAGCGCCGCGGGAACGAACAGCACCACGACCAGCATCGCCCAGGCGATGCCCATCAGTGCCTCCCGATCGTCGTGCCGGAACCGCCACCACAGCACGGGCAGGGTCACCGCGATGATCGCGATGCCGACGATCCGGGTCACCTCCAGCACCGCGTAGAAGTTGACCGGCAGGAACAGCCCGACGATCGCGTTGGTCAGGTTGGCCACCGCGGTGGGGATGGTCAGCCAGTTGATGATCTTCACCGAACCGGCCAGCGCGGTCAGCCATCCCAGGCCCACGCCGGCCAGGGCCGACAGCACGACGAACACCGCGACGAAGATCGCCACCGACGCCGTCGCGGCGATGAGGAACGCGCGTGGCGCCGAGGCCTCCCGCCGGCGGTCCTGTAGGTGGCGCATCCACACCCACACCATGAACGGCAGGGCCAGTACCGCGGTGGCCTTGACCGCGACCGCCACCGCGATCAGCACGGTGCCCGCGACGTGATGGCGCGCGAACGTCAGCGCGATTCCGGCCATCATCATCCCGACCATCAGCATCTCGTTGTGCACCCCGCCCATCAGGTGAATGATCACCAGCGGGTTGAGCACGCAGATCCACAGCGCCACAGCGCCATTGGCGCCGACGTGGCGGGCCACCCGGGGCGCCGCCCAGATCAGCAGGGCCAGGCCGGGCAGCATGGACAGCCGCAGCAGCATGGTGCCCGCGACCACATGGTTGCCGACCATCATCGTGACGAACCGGGCCACCAGGATGAACGCCGGCCCATAGGGCGCGGTCGTGGTGGTCCAGATCGGACTCACGTTGTCCAGCAACGAGTTCGGGTTCTCGATCGGTCCGACCGCGTAGGGGTCGAAACCGTCGCGCAGCAGCGCGCCCTGGGCCAGATAGGAATAGGTGTCGCGGCTGAACAGCGGGACGCTGAGCAGCAACGGGAACAACCAGAACCCGGTGGTGGCGACCATGGTGTAGACGCTGACCGACTCCGGCTCGGTTGCTTCCCCGGGTGCCCGCCGGGTGACCACCCGGCGGCCCAGCCACAGCCAGGCCAGCAGCATCAGCGCGACGCCGGCCCACAGCAGCACCGAGGACACCACCAGGCCGTGGCCGAACCGCAGCCAGGACAGGTGCAGCGACTCCAGCAGCGGATCGTGCAACCGGGTGCTGCCCGCGCCGAGGCCGCCGAGCGCGATCAGGGCGGCCCCGACGAAGCCGAGCACCGCGGGGCGGCCCTCGTCGGCGGCGGTGAACGCCGCCAGCCGCGCCAGGCCGGTGGGCGCGGTGGAGGTGGCTGTCGGGCTGGACATCAGGCCGACCGGTTGGCGGCCAATCTGGCGAGTTCGGCCAGCCCGGTTTTCGCCGGGTCGTTGATCGGGGCTTCCTCCAACAGGCTCAGCGCGCGGTGCGTGAGGGTGCCGATGTGTTCCTCCACCGCGGCCAGGGCGCCCACCGACACGATCGCCTCGCACAACTCGCGTACCTGGTCGTCGCTGAGCTCGGTGCCGACCGCGGTGCGCAGCAGCTCCGCCGCGGCCGGGTCGGACTTGTCGGCGAGGTCGACGGCCTCGGCCAGCAACACGGTGCGCTTCCCGGAGCGCAGGTCGTCCCCGGAGGGCTTGCCGGTGACCGCCGGGTCGCCGAACACGCCGAGCACATCGTCACGCAGCTGGAACGCCACCCCCAGGTCGGTGCCCACGTCGTGGAACAGCGTCTGCACGTCGGGCCGGTCGGCGGCCGCGGCGGCGCCGAGCTGCAGCGGGCGCGACACCGTGTAGGACGCCGTCTTGTAGGTGTTGACGTTCATCGCCGACTCGATGGACTGGGCACCGGAGGACTCGGCGACGATGTCGAGGTACTGACCGCCGAGCACCTCGGTGCGGATGTCGGACCACACCCGCTGAACCCGGTGCCTGCCGTCGCCGGGCAGGTCCACCCCGGCGACGATGTCGTCGGCCCACACCAGCGACAGGTCACCGAGCAGGATCGCCGCCGAGTGGCCGAACTTGTCCGGTGAGCCCCGCCAGCCGTGCTTGCGATGCAGGTGGGCGAAGTGCACGTGGGCGGTCGGCATGCCGCGTCGGGTCGCTGAGTCGTCGATGACGTCGTCGTGCACCAGCGCGCACCCGTGCAGCAGCTCCAGTGCGGCGAACAGCCGCAGGATCTCGTCGCCGACGGCGCCGTCCGGGTCCGCCGCGACCGCGCGGTAGCCCCAGTAGGCGAAGGCCGGCCGCACCCGCTTGCCGCCGCGCAGCACGAAGTCCTCCAGGACCGCGATCAGTTCGTCGTAGTCGGCGCCGATGTAGGCCGCGCCCGCGCGCCGCTCGGCCAGGTACTGCCGCAGTTGTTCGGTGACGGAGCCGGCCAGCTCGGCCGCTGACGGAGCTGTTGCCTGCACGCTCAGCGTCCGCCCCTTTCTGCTGTGTCGGGCCCACCCGGTGGGTGCCACCAGAGTAAAGCGTGGGTGATCGTGCGCACACTGTGGCACGGTGGGCCGCCGCACGCGCGCCGACGGGCCGCTGAGCGCCCATTATGCTGTCGCGGTGACGAGCCCAGCTTCCCCCGACCGCCAGGCGCCCTCGGTGGTGGACCGCCTCCGGCGCACCGGCGGCGAGCGCGTCCCGTTCTCCGTCGAGTTCTATCCGCCGCGCGACGAGGCGGCCGAGGCCCGGTTGTGGCGGGCGGCGCGGTCCTTCGAGCAGCTCAATCCGGCGTTCGTCTCGGTGACCTACGGCGCGGGTGGCTCCACCCGAGACCGGACCGTGCGCATCGTCGGTCAGCTGGCCGAGGAGACGACGCTGCTGCCGGTCGCCCATCTCACCGCGGTCGGCCACAGCGTGGCCGAACTGCGCTCGCTGGTCGGCGCGTTCGCCGACCGCGGCATCACCAACCTGTTGGCGCTGCGCGGTGACCCGGAGGGCGGCGTGCACAACGAGTGGGTCCGCCACCCCGAGGGCCTGGAGTACGCCGTCGAACTGGTCGAGATGATCCGCGGGCTGGGCGACTTCCGCGTCGGGGTGGCGTCCTTCCCGGAGGGGCACCCGCGGGCCCTCGACATCGAGGCCGACACCGCGAATCTGATCGCCAAGCTGCGCGCCGGCGCGGAGTACTCGATCACCCAGATGTTCTTCGACACCGACGACTATCTGCGGCTGCGGGACCGGGTGGTGGCCGCCGACCCCGAGCAGGGCGCGAAGCCGATCATCCCGGGTTTGATGCCGATCACCTCGCTGCGCACCGTGCGTCGCCAGGTGGAACTGTCCGGTTCGCAGATTCCGCCGGCGCTGCTGGAACGGCTGACCCGCGCCGCCGGGCCGGGGCCGGAGGAGAACCGCGACGAGGTCCGCAAGATCGGGATCGAGCTGGCCACCGAGATGAGTGTGCGGCTGATCGCCGAGGGCGTGCCGTGCCTGCATTTCTGCACCCTCAACTTCGCCAGGGCCACCAGCGAGGTGCTGGCGAACCTGGGCATGACGGTCGCGGTCTAGCTAGTCCTCGGGCTTCTCGGCATCCTCGGCGCCGGCGAATGCCGGCGTCTGGTCCCGGTTGAGGTAGGCCAGCGTGCCGATCACCCCGGCGGCGACCAGCGCCGCCAGCCCCAGCCACAGCGCCGCGCCGGTGAACGAGCGGGTGCTCGGGTCGGTGACCCGGGCCTGGGCGCTCATCGTCGACACCACACCCGGTTTCAGGGTCCACTGCACCGCGTCGCCCTCGATCCGCTGGCCGTTGGTCGAGGTGACCTCGCCGGGGAAGGCGACGGTGAACTGCACGTCGGCGTCGGGATCGTTGACGTTCGTGAGGTCGACGCGGCCCTCCAGGATCACCAGATTGCCCGCCCGGCGCAGCGAGATGTCGACCCCGGTGGCCTCCCGGTTCAGGTTCGCCAGCTGCGGCAGCTCGGCAAAGGTGAGGTCGGAGAACACCGCCTCCGAGCCGACGTAGCCGTCGCCGTCGTCGTACTTCGACACCGCGATCTTCTGGCTGAACGGCACGTTCGTGTCGAACTGCGGCCCGGGATCCTTGTCGTCGCGGACTTTGGCGGCCGCGATGATCTGGCCGGAGACCTGATCGTCGGGGGAGACGGTGATGGATGCGTGCACGCGCACGCAGCCCACCGCGAGCGGCGCCGCGGCAAGCAGCATCAATGCCAGCGCCCGGCGGCGCAGCGGGCGGGATCGGTCACGCACGAGGGGTATCGTGCCAGACCCGGGTTCCCGGCGGGGCCAACGCGAGCAGGCCGTCAGAGCGGCAGCGTGCGGCCGAGGATCGCGAAGGCCCGGGGATCGCCGGCGAAGTGGTAGCCCCGGATGATGTCGGTGAAGCCCAGCCGCCGGTACAGCCGCCACGCGCGGTTGGCCTCGCCGATGATCTCCGGGGTGGAGAGCAGCACATTGGCCTCGCCGCGGTCGGCGAGCAGCCGGCGGGCCAGCGCCTCACCGAGGCCGCGGCCCTGGGCGCGGGGGTGGATGTGCAACTCGGTGAGCTCGAAGTAGCTGCTCATCAGCCGGGCGATCTCCTCGCGCGGCACGCCGACGCGGTGCAGACCCTGGCTGACCTGCTGCTGCCACCACTGGTCGGGGGCGCCGCTGTAGCCGTAGGCCACCCCGAGCAGGGCGCCCTCACCCAGCTGGTCGGCGGTGGGAGCGACCTCCACGGCCGCCGTCGCCCGATCGGCGACCTCCACGGCCGCCACCGCCGAATTGGCGACCTCCACGGCCGCCACCGCCTTCCAGCCGCGTCGGCGGGTGTGTTCGAGCCACATCGATGCCCGCTGGCCCTCGGTGCCGCGCGGGTAGCGCATCGCGTCGACGTACACGCCCAGCGCGTCGTGGAGTCGGCGCTGCATGTCCTGGGGCGACAGCTCGATGAGGAAAGTCGCCAACGCCTCGGTGCCCCTGTTCGTCTTGCGTGATCGATCCTGCGTCCACCGCCCATTATCGGGGTCGCTCCGGTCCGGCTCCGGTCCCGGTGGTGACGGACGGGTGACGATGACGATGCCCGGGTGGAACAACCGCTGCACACGGCTACAATCGGCTGAACCAACTAGGTGGTACGGGGCACTTTCACCTCGTATCATTTGGGTAGTTGCCCCGGGACATGCGGGCAGCCAATACTTATCGGAATCGCGACCGGTCACGTCGGCAAGGGAGGGACGGATGCCACTCTCCGATCATGAGCAGCGCATGCTCGATCAGATCGAGAGCGCTCTCTATGCCGAGGACCCCAAGTTCGCCTCGAGCGTGCGGGGCGGGTCGTTGCGGGCGCCGTCGACGCGGCGGCGGCTGCAGGGTGCCGGGCTGTTCGTGATCGGGCTGGCGATGCTGGTCGCAGGGGTGGCCTTCAAGGCCACCATGATCGGAAGCTTCCCGGTCCTGTCGGTGATCGGCTTCCTGGTGATGTTCGGCGGTGTCGTCTTCGCGATCACCGGCCCCCGGGTGGTCGGCGGCCGGGAGCGTTCCGGCGGCACGCCGGGCGCCGGCCGTCAGCGCCGGGTCAAGGGTGGTGGCACGGGCTCGTTCACCAGCCGGATGGAGGACCGTTTCCGCCGCCGGTTCGACGAGTAGCGGCGATTTCACCGCGCACGGGGTAGCCGAACGGCTGCCCCGTTTTTGTTGTCCCCACTTTCCGCCACCGCCCTGAGCTGGCCTTTTGGGCCCTCGCCGGCGGTGGTCTCCGGCGTTTTGCGGGTGTCGCGTGGCGGCGAGTGGGGAACAGGCCCAAAATTGCCGGCGATGGTGGAGCAAAGTGGGGGATTGTGGGGTATTGTGGCGTCTAACGGAGCGACGGCTCCGGGGCGGTCCGGGGCAAGGAGATGTGCGCGGCATGTTTCTCGGCACCTACACGCCCAGGCTCGACGACAAGGGGCGGCTCACGCTGCCCGCCAAGTTCCGCGATGCGCTGGCAGGAGGGTTGATGGTCACCAAGGGCCAAGACCACAGCCTGGCCGTGTACCCGCGGGCGGCCTTCGAGCAGCTGGCCCGGCGGGCCGCGCAGACCTCGCGGAGCAATCCGGAGGCCCGCGCGTTCCTGCGCAACCTGGCGGCCGGCACCGATGAGCAGCATCCCGACTCGCAGGGGCGCATCACCCTGTCGGCCGACCACCGCCGCTACGCGCAGCTGTCCAAGGACTGCGTGGTGATCGGCGCGGTCGACTTCCTCGAGATCTGGGATGCCGAAGCCTGGCAGGAATATCAGCAGACCCACGAAGAGAACTTCTCCGCGGCCAGCGATGAAGCACTCAGCGACATCATCTGATCCAGCGGCCCAGCCGCCCGCCGCCCGTGCAACGTGGCCCTTGCCCGAACCGACCCTGACGTACTTCCCCAACGCCAGGTTCGCGCTCTCGGACAGGGACCTCGATGCAGGGGCGGCGCCCCGTCTCCCGGGAGGTCCCGCCGTGTCCGACTCCGGCGAGCACGGACACGTCCCCGTCCTGCTGGACCGCTGCGTCGAACTGCTCACTCCGGCGCTCACCCGCACCGCCCCGGACGGCTCGGGCGCCGTCCTCGTCGACGCCACCCTCGGCGCGGCGGGGCACGCCGAACGATTCCTCACCGAGTTTCCGGCCCTGCGGCTGATCGGGCTGGACCGCGACCCCAACGCGCTGGCGATCGCGACCGCCCGGCTGGCCCGGTTCGGCGACCGGGTCACGCTCGCGCGGACCCGCTACGACGGGATCGCGGCGGCGCTGACGGAGGCCGGCCGCGCCCCGACCGGCTCGGTGGACGGCATCCTGTTCGACCTCGGTGTCTCCTCGATGCAACTCGACGAAACCGGGCGTGGCTTCGCCTACGCCCAGGACGCGCCGCTGGACATGCGGATGGACCCGGATGCGCCGCTGACCGCCGCCGAGATTCTCAACACGTACGACCGCGCGGCGCTGACCGACATCCTGCGTCGCTTCGGTGAGGAGAAGTTCGCCCACCGCATCGCCGGCCTGATCGTCGAACAGCGCTCCCGGGCGCCGCTTTCCAGCACCGCCGAACTGGTCGAGATCATCTACCGGGGTATCCCGGCGCCGGCCCGCCGCACCGGGGGACACCCGGCCAAACGCACCTTCCAGGCGCTGCGGATCGCGGTCAACGCCGAGCTGGAGTCGCTGAGCGCCGCGCTGCCCGCGGCGCTGGCGGCGCTGCGCCCGGGCGGGCGGCTCGTCGTGATGGCCTACCAATCGCTGGAAGACCGAATCGTCAAGACCGCGTTCGCCGCGGCGACCGCGTCGCGCACGCCGGAGGGGCTGCCGGTTGTCCTGCCCGGCCACGAGCCCGAGTTCGGTGCGCTCACGCGGGGCGCCGAGCGCGCCGACGCCGAGGAGATCGACCGCAATCCGCGCAGCGCACCGGTCCGGCTGCGGGCAGTAGAACGTCTCGGGGCAGCCAGCCGGGAACGGGGAGGGAACGGGGAATGAAGGTCGGGCGCAAGACACCCACTCCGGACGATCGGAAGCGGAACCCGAAGCGCAAGCCGGCACCGGCACGTCGCGGCACGCCGGAAGGCGCAACCCGCACCCGCCGCACCGCCGAGCCCGCGCCGCGCGCCCCACGTCAGCGCCCCGGTGCCCCGGCGCGCCGCGAACCCCGTGGACTACGCCAGGGCCCGCAGACCGCGCCCACCGCACGGCCCGCGGAACGGCAGGCCCGGCCGAAGACCGCCAGCCAGGCCAAGGCCCGGTCCAAGGCCCGTAAGGCCAAGGCCCCCAAGGTCGTTCGGCCGCCACTGCGCGAGCGGCTGATCGCCCGGCTGGCCGCCGTCGATCTGCGCCCCCAGCGGCTGGTGGCCAAGGTTCCGTTCGTGGTGCTGGTCATCGGCGCACTCGGCGTCGGCCTGGGTGTCACACTGTGGCTGTCCACCGACGCCGCGCAGCGGTCCTATCAGCTGGGCACCGCCCGCGCCACCAACGAGGCGCTCAGCCAGCAGAAGGAAGCGCTGGAACGTGATGTCCGCGAGGCACAGTCGGCCCCGGCGCTCTCCGATGCCGCCCGCAACCTCGGGATGATTCCGTCGAAGGACACCGCGCACCTGGTTCAGGATCCGGCCGGTAACTGGGTGGTCGTCGGCCAACCCAAGCCTGCCGAGGGCGCTCCGCCTCCGCCGCTGAACACCAAACTTCCCGAGGAAGTGCCCGCTACGGCCAAGCCCGCGGGCCCGGCGCCGAAGCCCGGAGCCACCGTCGAGGTGCCGGTCAGGCTGACCCCCGGGCAGCCCGGTGCGGCGCTGCCCGGCGTTCCGCCGCTCGGTGCCCCCGGGGTCGGCCTGCCCGGTGCTCCGACCGCCGCGGTGCCCGGTATGGCTGCGGTGC
>JAGQTW010000023.1 GCA_020438785.1 Mycobacterium sp.
TGCACGCCACCGGTCAGCCGATCCTCGTCGGCACCCACGACGTCGCCGAGTCAGAGGAACTGCACGAGCGGCTGCTGCGGCGCGGGGTGCCCGCGGTGGTGCTCAACGCCAAGAACGACGAGGAGGAGGCCCGGGTCATCGCGGAGGCGGGCAAGCTCGGCGCGGTGACGGTCTCCACCCAGATGGCCGGGCGGGGCACCGATATCCGGCTCGGCGGCTCCGACGCCGACGACCAGTCCGCCGACCACCAGGAGGTCGCCGAGTTGGGCGGACTGCACGTCGTCGGCACCGGGCGGCACCGCACCGAGCGGCTGGACAACCAGCTGCGCGGGCGCGCCGGCCGCCAGGGCGACCCCGGGTCGTCGGTGTTCTTCTCCAGCTGGGAGGACGACGTGGTGGCCGCTCACCTCGACACCGGCAAGCTGCCGACCGAATGCGACGAGACCGGCCGGATCACCAGCCCCAAGGCGGCGGCGCTGCTGGACCACGCCCAGCGGGTGGCCGAGGGCCGGCTGCTCGACGTGCACGCCAACACCTGGCGCTACAACCAGTTGATCGCCCAGCAGCGCGCCATCATCGTCGAGCGGCGCAACACGCTGCTGAGCACCGCGACCGCGCGCGACGAACTCGAGGAGCGATCGCCCGAGCGCTACCGGGAGTTGGCCGACAAGGTGTCCGACGACGAGCTGGAACGGATCTGCCGCGACATCATGTTGTTCCACCTCGACCGGGGCTGGGCCGACCACCTGGCCTACCTCTCCGACATCCGGGAGAGCATCCACCTGCGGGCACTGGGCCGCCAGAACCCGCTCGACGAATTCCACCGAATGGCCGTCGACGCCTTCGGCAACCTGGCCGCCGACGCCATCGAGGCCGCCCAGCAGACCTTCGAAACGGCCAACGTGCTCACCGACGAGCAGGGCCTGGACCTGTCCAAGCTGGCGCGGCCGACCTCGACGTGGACCTACATGGTCCACGACAATCCGCTGAACGACGACACCATGTCGGCGCTGAGCCTGCCCGGGGTGTTCCGCTAGCCGGCCCGGTGCCCGGATCCGACCGAATCCGCGGGCACAGGCCGCACGGTCGGCGCGGTGAGCGATTGCGCACGCTAGGTTCGTTTCATGACGGAGCCGCGTGGGCATGATCGGGTGCTCACGATCCCGAACGTCCTCAGCGTGGTTCGGCTGGTGCTGGTTCCGGTGTTCCTCTACCTGCTGCTGGCCACCACCGCCTACGGCTGGACCGTGGCGATCCTGATGTTCAGCGGCTTCTCGGACTGGGCCGACGGCAAGATCGCCCGGCTGGTGCCCAATCAGTCCTCCCGGCTCGGCGCGCTGCTCGACCCGCTGGTCGACCGGGTCTACATGCTGGCCGTGCCGGTCGGGCTGGGGCTGGCCGGCATCGTGCCGTGGTGGGTGGTCGGCGTGCTGGTCGGCCGCGACGCGGTGCTGGCGCTGACGCTGCCGGTGCTGCGCTCCCGCGGCGTCACCGCGCTGCCGGTGACCTACATCGGCAAGGCCGCGACGTTCGCGCTGATGTCCGGCTTCCCCCTGGTGCTGCTGGGGCAGTGGGATGCGTTGTGGAGCAGGGTGATCGGCGCCTGCGGTTGGGGGTTCGTGATCTGGGGCCTGGGCATGTACCTGTGGTCGGCGGTGCTCTACCTGCTGCAGGTGCGGCTGGTGGTACGCGCGCTGCCCAGAGTCGGCACCGGACGAGTCGGCAGCGCCGATGCCGCCACCCCCTGACCGCGCGCTCGGGGGTTACGACCCCCGGGCCGGGCTGCCCGCCCCGGACCCCGGCCGGGGTCCGCTGATAACGGTGCCGTCCCTGCTGCGCTCGCTGCTGTCCGATCACCTCGACCCCGGCTATGCCGCCGCGGCCGAACGCCGCCGCTCCGAGGGCCCCCGCCGCGCCGGCGTCGACCGGGGATGGCAGGCGGTGGCGGCGCTGCTGGTGGCGACGGTGTTCACCGCGGCGGTCGCGCAGGCGCGCAGCACCGCGCCGGGGGTCAGCGCCGCCCAGCAGGTACTCGCCGCCAGCGTGCGCTCCGCGGAGCGCACCACCGACGAGCTCACCGTCCGCCGTGACACGCTGGCCGCCCAGGCCGACGAGGTCCAGCGCCGCGAGCTGCGCGACGACCGCACCGGCCAGCAGCTGCTGACCCGGCTCGACGAGCTCAGCCTGTCGGCGGCCACCACCGCGGTGATCGGCCCCGGCGTGAGCGTGGTGATCACCGATCCCGGCCAGGGCCGCGACCTGTCCGACGTGTCCAAACAGCGCCTGCCGGGCACCGGCCAGGTCATCCTCGACCGCGACCTGCAACTGGTGGTCAACTCGCTGTGGGCCAGCGGCGCCGAGGCGATCGCGGTGGGCGGCGTGCGGCTGGGCCCGAACGTGACGATCCGGCAGGCCGGCGGGGCGATCCTGGTCGACAACCACCCGATCAGCAGCCCGTACACCGTCGCGGCGATCGGGCCGCCCAACACCATGCTGGACAACTTCAACCGCAGCACCGGGCTGCACCGGCTGCGGCTGCTGGAGGCGTCCTACCGGGTCGGGGTGAACGTGAGCAGCGCCGACGGCCTGTCGCTGCCCGCAGGCGCGGTCCGAGAGATTAAATTTGCCAAGCAGATCGGCCCCTGAGGAATCGAAGAGATGCGGGCCGGCGGGCAGGGAGCGGAGCGACCCGGGGAGGTGAGCGGCAGATGATCGGCATCGCCGCGCTCGTCGTCGGCATCGTGCTGGGCCTGGTGTTCCACCCCAGCGTGCCCGAGGTCATCCAGCCCTATCTGCCGATCGCCGTCGTCGCCGCGCTCGACGCGGTCTTCGGCGGCCTGCGCGCCTACCTGGAGAAGATCTTCGACGCCAAGGTGTTCGTGATCTCGTTCGTGTTCAACGTGCTCGTCGCCGCGCTCATCGTCTACGTCGGCGACCAGCTCGGGGTGGGCACCCAGCTGTCCACCGCGATCATCGTCGTGCTGGGCATCCGGATCTTCGGCAACGCCGCCGCGTTGCGGCGCCGGTTGTTCGGTGCCTGAGATGGGCGCGGAGGAGCACGACACCGAGGGCGACCGGGCCGACACCGAGGGCGGGCGCCACGAACTGCCCACCCGGCCGGCCCGGAGCCGCTCGCAGGTCGTCTTCCGGGCGCTCGGGGCGCTGCTGTGCCTGCTGCTGGGCGTCGCGATCGTCACCCAGGTCCGCCAGACCGAGTCCGGCGACTCGCTGGAGAGCGCGCGGCCCGCCGACCTGCTGGTGCTGCTGGACTCGTTGCAGCAGCGGGAGGCGGCGCTGAACACCGAGGTCGCCGGGCTGCAGCGCACCCTGGCCTCGATGCAGGCCGCGGGCAACAGCGACCAGGCCGCGATCCAGAACGCGCAGGCCCGGCTGGCCGCGCTGTCGATCCTGATCGGCACGGTCGGGGCGACCGGCCCCGGCGTGAGCATCACCATCGACGACCCCGGGCCGGGCGTGGCCCCGGAAACCATGCTCGACGTCATCAACGAGCTGCGCGCCGCCGGCGCCGAGGCGATGGAGATCCGCGCCGGCCAGCAGGCGGTGCGGGTCGGGGTGGACACCTGGGTGACCGGCGATCGCGGCGCGCTGGTCATCGACTCGGTGCCCCTCGGCCCGCCCTATTCGGTTCTGGCCATTGGGGATCCGCCGACGCTGGCGGCGGCGATGAACATTCCCGGCGGGGCGGTGGACAGCGTCGAGCGGGTCGGGGGCGCCATGACCGTCACCCAATCCGACCGTGTGGACATCACCACCTTGCGGCAACCGAAAGCCCGCCAATACGCTCAGCCCGTCAAGTGAGCCGCCCGTTAGGAGCACCGTGAGCGATATCCCAGCCGACCTGCGCTACACCCCCGAGCACGAATGGGTCCGTCGCACCGGGGACGACACCGTGGTGGTCGGGATCACCGACTTCGCGCAGTCGTCACTGGGTGACGTGGTCTACGTGCAGCTTCCGGAGGTCGGCACCGAGGTCACCGCCGGTGAGTCGTTCGGGGAGGTGGAGTCCACCAAGTCGGTATCGGACCTGTACGCCCCGGTCACGGCGAAAGTAATTGCCGTCAACGGCGATCTGGAGGGCAACCCCCAGCTGGTGAACTCCGACCCGTACGGGCAGGGGTGGCTGCTGGAGCTGCAGGCCGACGGCGATACCCTCGGCCAGGGGTTGGCGGCACTGCTCGACGCAGCTGGCTACGGGGACACACTGACGTAAATGGCGGTTGTTAGGGTGCCTGCCAACCACCGATCCTGCGGTGGTGGGCACAACGGCGACCGCTGCGCGGTACGGTCGACGGAAACGATGGTGCGGGCGGGCGCCCTGCGCGGACACCCCGCCAGGTCTCGCCACGGCAGCCAGTGAGGAGCAGCGGGTGACGGACAAGGACCAGAACTCTGACGAAGTCACCGTGGAGACGACCTCCGTCTTCCGCGCCGACTTCCTCAATGAGTTGGATGCCCCGGCGAGCACCGGCGCCGAGAGCGCCGTCTCGGGCGTAGAGGGCCTGCCGTCGGGTTCGGCGCTGCTGGTCGTCAAGCGCGGCCCCAACGCGGGGTCCCGCTTCCTGCTCGACCAGCCGACCACCTCGGCGGGCCGACATCCCGACTCCGACATCTTCCTCGACGACGTGACGGTCAGCCGTCGGCACGCCGAGTTCCGGTTGGACGGCAACGAATTCCAGGTCGTCGACGTCGGCAGCCTCAACGGCACCTACGTCAACCGGGAGCCGGTGGACTCCGCCACCCTGACCAACGGCGACGAGGTACAGATCGGCAAGTTCCGGTTGGTGTTCCTGACCGGACCCAAGCCGGCCGGCGACGAGGGCGGCCCGGGAAGCTAGTGACCGCCCCCGATACTCCCGCGCTTGCCGGGATGTCGATCGGAGCGGTCCTCGACCTGCTGCGACCGGACTTCCCGGACGTGACGATCTCCAAGATCCGGTTTCTGGAGGCAGAGGGTCTCGTCACGCCGCAGCGCAGCGGATCGGGGTATCGCCGGTTCACCGCCTACGACTGCGCGCGGCTGCGCTTCATCCTGACCGCCCAGCGCGACCAATACCTGCCGCTGAAGGTGATCAAGGCGCAACTCGACGCGCAGCCCGACGGGGAACTGCCGAGCGCCGGATCCCCTTATTCGGTGCCACGTTTGGTGCCGAGCGCCGGCGAGTCCGACACCGGAACCGGCGTCGCCGCGGCGGTGGTGCGGCTGAGCCGCGAGGACCTGCTGGACCGCTCCGGGGTGGGCGAGGACCTGCTGAGCGCGCTGTGCAAGGCGGGCGTCATCACCACCGGCCCGGGCGGATTGTTCGACGAGCACTCGGTGGTGATCGCCCAGTGCGCGCGGGCCCTCGGCGAGTACGGCGTGGAGCCCCGGCACCTGCGGGCATTCCGGTCGGCGGCCGACCGGCAGTCCGACCTGATCGCCCAGATCGCCGGGCCCGTCGTCAAGGCCGGCAAGGCCGGCGCCCGCGACCGCGCCGACGACCTGGCGCGCGAGGTCGCGGCCCTGGCGATCACCCTGCACACCTCGCTGATCAAGTCCGCTGTGCGCGACGTTCTCGATCGCTGAGGACTAGACTCCAGGGGACTGCGTTGTTCTCAGCAGTCACGCGGTCGGAACTCGGACGCGGCGGCACATCTTGCGCGGAGGTCAGAGTCAGATGGGTGAGGTTCGAGTAGTCGGCATTCGCGTTGAACAACCCCAGAACCAGCCGGTGTTGCTGCTGCGCGAATCCGACGGTGACCGCTATCTGCCGATCTGGATCGGGCAGAGCGAGGCCGCCGCGATCGCCCTCGAACAGCAGGGGGTGGAGACGGCCCGGCCGCTGACCCACGACCTGATCCGCGATGTCATTGCCGCCCTTGGGCATTCACTCAAGGAGGTGCGGATCGTCGATCTGCAGGAGGGCACCTTCTACGCCGACCTGATCTTCGACCGGGACATCAAGGTCTCGGCACGCCCATCGGACTCGGTGGCGATCGCGCTTCGAGTCGGCGTGCCGATCTACGTCGAGGAGGCGGTGCTGGCCGAGGCCGGCCTGCTGATCCCCGACGAGAACGACGACGAGGCCACCGGGGTGGTGCGCGAGGACGAGGTCGAGAAGTTCAAGGAATTCCTCGACAGCGTGTCGCCCGACGATTTCAAGGCCACCTGAGCGGGTAGATCACGGATGCATCTCATCTGGGCCTGCGCAGCCTCGACACGCGCGCCGGATACCGGGAGCAGGCCTTGCGGCAGCCATACTTTGATTGCGTCGACGAGCACGAAATGCCCGTCGACAAGGCGTATGCTCTAAGACTCGGACTGGGGCAAATGCCGTGGGTGGAGCATCCGACGGGCCACGGGTTCGAACGGCGAGAGGAAGCATCGTGGGCGAGCAGCCACGTCAGGAACAGCTGGACCTTGCTGGTATCGACGCCCGCCACGACACCGCGCCGGTGAGCGAGCCGGTGCAGGCCGGACTGTTCCCCGACGACTCGGTGCCCGACGAACTGGTCGGCTACCGCGGCCCCAGCGCCTGCCAGATCGCCGGAATCACCTACCGCCAGTTGGACTACTGGGCCCGGACCTCACTGGTGGTGCCGTCGATCCGCGGCGCCGCCGGTTCCGGCAGCCAGCGGCTGTACTCGTTCAAGGACATCCTGGTCCTCAAGATCGTCAAGCGGCTGCTCGACACCGGTATCTCGCTGCACAACATCCGCGTCGCCGTCGATCATCTGCGCCAGCGCGGCGTCCAGGACCTGGCCAACATCACGCTGTTCTCCGACGGCACCACGGTGTACGAGTGCACCTCGGCCGAAGAGGTCGTCGACCTGCTGCAGGGTGGGCAGGGTGTGTTCGGCATCGCGGTCAGCGGGGCCATGCGGGAACTGACCGGCGCCATCGCCGACTTCCCCGGGGAGCGGGCCGACGGCGGCGAGTCGATCGAGGCGCCCGAGGACGAGCTGGCCAGCCGCCGCAAGACCCGGGACCGCAAGATCGGCTGAGCCCGTCCCGTCGCGGGTCCAGGCCGGCGTGCCGGTAGGATGAGCACGCATCGCCCACGCGCGGGAGAGTTCCGTGACAGCCAGTCACGGGCGCCGAAGGAGCAACACCTCTCCGTNNACCTCTCAGGCACCCGGACCGCGCCCGGCCACGATGCCTCTGGAAAGCGGTGACCTGCCGGTCACCCGCCCACGGGGAAAGGCGGTTCGCCGCCGAATCTCTCAGGCCACACGACAGAGGGAGAGGACACCGCTGACGGCTGTGTCCGCCCCGAGTCAGGAGGGCCCCTATGCCCGACCGCACCGAATTCACCTTCGTCGACCGCCATATCGGACCCGACGCCGACGCCCTGTCGACGATGCTCGGCGTGATCGGCGTGTCCTCGCTGGACGAGCTGGCCGCCAAGGCCCTGCCCGCGGGCATCCTCGACGCGCCCGGACCCGACGGCATCGCGCCCGGGCTGGACGGGCTGGCGCCGCCGGTCTCGGAACATCGGGCGCTGGCCGAGTTGCGGGCGCTGGCCGACTCCAACACCGTCGCGGTGTCGATGATCGGCCAGGGGTACTACGACACGCTGACCCCGCCGGTGCTGCTGCGCAACATCGTGGAGAACCCGGCCTGGTACACCGCCTACACCCC
>JAGQTW010000266.1 GCA_020438785.1 Mycobacterium sp.
AAGGACATGTTCATCGTCGGCGGGTTCAACGCCTACCCCGCCGAGATCGAGGGCTTCCTGATGGAACACCCGGCGGTGGCCCAGGCCGCCGTGATCGGGGTGCCCGACGAGCGGCTGGGCCAGGTCGGCAAGGCGTTCGTGGTGCGAAAACGCCATTCCGAGGTCGGTGCCGACGAGTTGATCGCATGGAGCCGCGACCGAATGGCAGGGTTCAAGGTGCCGCGGTCGGTCGAATTCCTCGACGCGCTGCCGCTCAACGCGACCGGCAAGGTGATGAAGGACCAGCTGCGCTGATATGGCGGAAATATCATTCCCGCACCTTCAGGCCGGTCTGCGACCGTCTGCACCGCGTCGTCGACAACGGGATTACCGCAAGATGATAACCTCATTCTCACCGCTGGCGACCGGTCGATGTGTGCGTAGGTGGGAGCGGCATCCTGGTCTCTCGGCCCCGTTGCCTGCAGTGAGCGGCGGGGGGCGTCGACCGTCCAGCGGACGCCCGTACGCTGGCGGGATGCTTGGTCGGAGGAGGAGTGCGGACATGTGTAGGTGGCATGGCGCCTGAGGTGAACCGCAAGGATGCTGCGGTCCCGTCCCGTTCATCGGATGAGGCAGCCGTGTCGGAGGTGATGGCGCAGCTGGCGGAGGCCGAGGCCGCCGAGGCCGAGGCGCGCGCCGACGCGGCCCGGGCGAAGGCCACCGCAGCCCGGCTGCGCGGGTCATCGGAGGATGTCGATGCAATCCCGGCCGACGATGACGGTGCGGCGGCCGAGGACGACACTGACGGCGGGGCCGGCCCGGATGCCGACGAGCCCGCACGCGGCCGGTGGTCGCGGCCGCGGTGGTCGAAGATCGGACTGGCCGCCGGTGTCCTGGCGACCTGTGCGGCGCTGGTGTTGACCGGTCTGATGGTCCAGCGGCACCGCCAGGTCAGCGCGCAACGCGCCCATCGTGCCGAGTTCGTGACCGCCGCGAAGGAGAGCGTGGTGGCCCTGCTGTCGATCGACTTCAACCACGCCAAGGCCGACGTGCAGAAGGTGATCGACCTTTCCACCGGGACGTTCCGGGATGACTTCACCAAGGGCGCGCAGGATTTCGTGAAGACCGCCGAAGGGTCCAAGGCGGTGACCGTGGGGAAGATCAATGCGGCCGCGCTGGAATCGGAGAACGGTGACACCGGGGTGGTGTTGCTCGCGGCGACGTCCCAGGTGACCAACGCGAACGGGGCCCGGCAGGATCCCCGCGCGTGGCGGATGAGCGTGACGATGACCCGAGACGGAGACAAACTGAAGATGTCGAATGTGGAGTTCGTGCCGTGAGCGATGAGAAGACCGGCCCCGCCAGCGACGCCGTCGACGGCGACAGCGCGGCCGACGAGACAGCCGATGCGATAACCGATACCGCCGCGGGCGAGGTCGGCGACACCGAAGGCGCTGAGGGCGCCGAGATCTCGGTCGAACCCGACCTGCAGGGCGCCACTACCGGCATCAAGCGCCGCCGGCCGTGGTTGGCCATGGCGCTCGCCGCGCTGCTGGTGGCCTCGGTCGCCGCCGCGGGCAGCGTCTACTGGTGGATCTACCGCCCCGATCGGCTGACCAACGCCGCCTCCCAGCAGCGGGTCACCGATGCCGCGCGGGAGGGCACGGTGGCGCTGTTGTCCTATGCGCCCGAGACACTGGACAAGGACCTGGCCACCGCCAAGTCGCACCTGACCGGCGAATTCCTCAAGTACTACAGCGATTTCACCGACAAGATCGTGGCGCCGGCGGCCAAGCAGAAGGGCGTCAAGACCGAGGCCACCGTCGCCCGTGCGGCGGTATCGGAGATGCAACCCGACCATGCGGTGGTGCTGGTGTTCGTCAACCAGGTGACCACCAGCAAGGACCGGCCGGACCCGGCGCTGGCCACCAGCAGCGTGCTGGTGACCATGGTCAACCAGGACGGTCGCTGGCTGATCTCCGAGTTCAACCCGGTGTAGGAGCCGACGATGAGTGTTGCGCTACTCCTGGAGATGGCGGCCTCGGATCCGGACCGGGTCGGTGTGGTCTCCGACGCCCAGCGGCTGACCGTCGGGGAGCTCAACGCGCTGGCCGACGGCGGCGCCGGCGTCATAGCCGGGACCGGGGCGAACAGCGTGGTGTACGTGGGCACCGGTGGTCTGATGCTTCCGCTGATGATCTTCGCCTCGGCCCGGGCCGCACGACCGTTCACACCGCTGAACTACCGGCTATCCGCCGAGGCGCTGGCCGAGCTGGTCGGTCGGCTGCCCGAACCGCTCGTCATCTTCGACGCCGAATACGCCGAGGTGGCAGCCGGTTTGGGCGTCAGCCGGATGGAATCGGCGGACTTCCTCGCAGCGGCTGGGGAGGCCGAGCCCGTCGCCGAGTTCCCCGATCCCGACGACGTCGCGGTGGTGCTGTTCACCTCGGGTACTACGTCGCGACCCAAAGCGGTTGAGCTGTCGCACAACAACCTCACCAGCTATGTGACCGGCACCGTCGAGTTCGCCTCGGCCGAGCCCGGCGACGCCGCGCTGATCTGTGTGCCGCCGTATCACATCGCCGGTGTCGGCGCGGCATTGTCGAACCTGTACGCCGGCCGCAAGATGGTGTACCTGACCAGGTTCGAGCCCAGGGAATGGATCCGGCTGGCGCAGCGCGAAGCGGTGACCAGCGCCACCGTCGTACCCACCATGCTGGACCGGATCATCACCGAACTGGAGGCCGACCCCGTTCCGTTGCCGGCCCTGCGGACCCTGGCCTATGGCGGGTCCAAGGTCGCGCTTCCCCTGGTGCGCAAGGCGCTCGAGTTGCTCCCCGAGGTCGGGTTCGTCAACGCCTACGGGTTGACCGAAACCAGTTCCACCATCGCGGTTCTCACCCCGGATGACCACCGCGCCGCGCACGCGGCCGAGCACGAGCCGACCCGCAGACGGCTGGGGTCGGTCGGGCAGCCGGTGCCGGGGATCGAGGTGCAGATTCGCGCCGAGGACGGCACCGTACTCGGTCCCGAGGAAGTCGGCGAACTGTTCGTGCGCGGTGATCAGGTGTCGGGCAAGTATGCCGAGATCGGCTCGGTGCTCGACGACGAGGGCTGGTTCCCGACCAAGGATGTCGCCTACCTCGACGCCGACGGCTACCTGTTCATCGGTGGGCGATCCGACGACACCATCATCCGCGGCGGTGAGAACATCGCTCCTGCCGAGGTCGAGGACGTGCTCGTCGAACATCCGCACGTGCGTGACGTCGCCGTCGTCGGTGTCGAGGACGCCGAGTGGGGCCAGATCATGGTGGCCGTCGTGGTGCCGGTCGCCCACATCACCCCGGACCCGGAGGACCTGCGCGCCCATGTGCGCCAGCACCTTCGGGGCTCACGTACGCCCGACCGGGTGGTGTTCCGCCACGAGTTGCCCACCACACCCACCGGCAAGGTGCTGCGGCGCCAACTCGCCGACGAGCTCAAGTCACCAACCGCCTGAATCCGAGGAGGACATATGGTCAAGACCGGCACCCGACTGCAGAGCCAGGTGTGTGACACCCAGGTCATCGTCGTGCGGTCGTCGGACAGCCTCGACGACCTGCGTGCCGGCGGGGTCCCGATGATCCCGCTGGACGCCGAGAAGTCCGCGGACGTCCAACTCGACCCGGCCTTCGCGGGCGGCACCGTGATGGGCAAGCGCTACGTCGACGAGGCCGGCGCCGAACTGCTGGTCACCAAGGCGGGTGCCGGTTCGCTGAGCATCGGCACCACCCCGTTGGAGCAGAAGACCGCCAAACCGCTTCCCGCCAGCGACTAGTCGAGACGCCATGAGCGCGACCGCGGACAGCGACGAGCACACCCTCGTCCTGGCCATGGACTACCGGGTGCCGGACCCTGCCAGGGTGTGGCCGGTGCTGCAGCGCAGCAAGCCAGCCCTGGCCGATCTCGGTGCGCACTACGTTCTGGTCTACGTCTCCACCCGGGATGCGGGCCGGGTGATGGTGACCATGTCGCTGCGCCGCAGGGAGCCGATCCTCGAGGTGTTGCGGTCCCGAATCTTCCTGGACTGGTTCGACTCCGTGGGCCTGCAGGACATCCCGGCCATCTTCGCCGGGGAGACGGTCGAGAAGGTCGCGGTGTCCGACCCCGACGCGCACGAGGCGCCGGGAGTCATCATGGCCACGATCGCCAGGTTCGACGACCTGCCAACGCTGATCTCCCGGATCCGCACCACGCTCCCACGCTTCGCGGACGCCGGAATTCGGAACCTGCGACTGTTCCGGGCCTTCGACGACGAGCACGAAGCGATGGTGCTCCAGGAGATCGACACCGAGGAGGACGCCAGCCGGTGGATCGACCACCCCGACTCGGTGGCCGAGTGGATGGCGAGTTCCGGTGTCGGAGCCTACCCGCCGGTCTTCGTCGGGCGCCTCGCACATCTGATGCGGCTCGATGAGAACGCTTGATTCGGAACCATGTTCGTCTGTCTTTGCAACGGAATCACCAGCCAAACCGTGGCCGAGGCGGTGGCGGCCGGTGCGACCACCACCAAGCAGGTGGCCAAGGCCTGCGGGGCGGGTTCGGAATGCGGCCGGTGCCGGCATACCGTGCGTGCCATCATCGAGGCCGCCGGCGTCGAGCCCAAGCGGCACCGCGGCTTCCTACACCGAGGATGAGGATGGACCTGCAACGCATCAGTGACGAACTCGAGATCACCGGGCTGCTGCACCGCTACGCCCGGGCTGTCGACGGCCGGGACTGGGACCTGTGGCGGTCGTTGTTCACCGCCGACGCCCACATCGACTACAGCTCGGCGGGCGGGCTTGTGGGCGGCCGGGACGAGGTGTCGGCGTGGCTGGAGCGTTCGCTGGCGCTGCTGCCGATGACGCAGCACTACATCACCAACGTCGAGGCCGACATCACCGGCGACACCGCGGCCGTGCGGGCGATGTTCTACAACCCCATGCTGCTGCCCGGCGCGACGTCGATCAGTGCGTGTGGCGGTTACTACCACCACCGGCTGGTGCGTACCGAAAGCGGCTGGCTCAGTGCGCAACTGCGGGAGGAGAACCTGTGGTTCGACAACCCGCCGAGCCCGCAGGCCCGGGCGGCCCTGCAGGACCAGCCCTAACCGAGGGCCATCGTCCCCGCTCCGGGCAGGTGTCGGCACCCGGCGACCGGGAACCCGGGTGAAGATCGTGTAAACGGCCCTCACCTGCACGGATGGCGCCGGGCCGGGTCCCGGGGCCGGGTACCGGCGGGTGACCTCCGGCCGCATTTCGGGCGGGCGCGCGGGCGGTCGGGGCTGCACAGGTCCCCACAGCTGAGGACTTACGTCTCTGTCCGGGCCGGGCGGTTGTGCGCGACAGTGGCTAGCAGACCACTCCCGGCGACAAGGTGGCGAGATCGATGAGCGCGCAGTTTCCCGAACCCGAAACGGTCCGCGCTGCGCTGACAATGGCGACGCAGGCCCCGTCGGTGCACAACTCCCAGCCCTGGCACTGGCATGTCGACGGCCGGGGCATCGACCTGTACGCCGATGCCAGCCGGCATCTGCAACGGACCGATCCCGATCGTCGCGACCTGTTGTTGAGCTGCGGGGCGACCCTGCACCACTGCACGGTCGCGCTGGCCGCCCTGGGGTGGCATGCCAGGGTCCACCGCTTCCCGAGCCCGCACGATCCCAACCATCTCGCTTCGATGGAGTTGCAGCCGCAGCCGGCGGGTGAACTCGACGTCACGCTGGCGGCCGCCATCGCGCGGCGACGCACCGACCGCCGCAACTACAGCTCCTGGCCCGTACCGGGCGGTGACATCGCCCTGATGGGTGCCCGTGCGGCCCGCGCGGGAGTCATGCTGCGCCAGATCGACCTGCTGCCACAACTCCACGCGATCGTGGCGGCCTCGGTGTCCAAGCACGCCAACGACTCGGACTACCTGGCCGAGCTGAACGCGTGGAGCGGGCGGTACGGATCGGTCGCCGGAGTACCCGCGCGCAACACCCCGTCGCCCAACCCGAGCGCCCGGATGCCGGCCCGGGTATTCGCCGGGCCCGCCCTGCAACAGCCCCCGGACGTCTCGGCCGACGACGACAACGCGGTGATGCTGGCGCTGGGCACCGAATCCGACGACGACCTCGCCCGGCTCCGCGCCGGGGAGGCCACCAGCCTGGTGCTGCTGTCGGCGACCGCGATGGGGCTGGCCAGCTGCCCGGTGACCGAGCCGTTGGAGATCCCGGAGACGCGTGAGGCGGTCCGCGCCGACGTGTTCGGAACCAGCGGGCACCCGCAGATGCTGCTGCGGATCGGCTGGGCGGCCGTCAATGCCGACCCGCTGCCGGCAACCCCGCGTCGGCCGCTGTCCGACATCGCCGATTGGCGGGGCGTGGGCGTCGGCTCGGGCGTGGTCAGCCACGCCGGTTAGCCCGCGTTGTATACCTTCACCCTCGGCGTGCGCCGCGGCTGGCTCACCCGGTTGTTCGGCCGCAGCCCGCTGGTGCGCACCACCGACCGGGTCGAGGCCCTGACCCTGCTGCTCGTCACGGCGCTGGTGGTGGTCACCGCACCGATCGCGGGGGCGGTCGGTACCGGTGTGTACTCGAGCCACAGCGCGGCCTATGCCGAGCAGGCCAACGGCCGTCACGCGGTGACGGCGACGGTCGTGCAGGACAGCCCGCTGAGCGTGCGGCCCTACAGCGTGACGGCCGCCGTGCACGCCCGTTGGCAGGATCGGGGTCGCAATCACGAGGCCACCTTCGCGTGGGACCGGCCCGCCGAAGCCGGTGCGCACCTGAGGATCTGGGTGGACGGAGCCGGCGACTACGCCGGACCGCCCGCCCTGGCGGGTCACGCCGCCAGCGACGCCATCTGCGCGGGTGTGGTGATGTGGCTGGCGGCGGTGACGATCGGCGCCATGGCGGTCGGCCTGGTGCGGTTTCGGTTGACCCGGCTTCGCCACGCCGCCTGGGACCGCGCCCTGCGCGATCTGATCGGCGACGACGGTGGCCGCACGAGCAGCGAGCGCTGAGCCCGCGAACAGCTAGCCGAACTGCAGGGTGGTCCCCGGTGTGACGGTGTGCACCCGGCCCCGGCACTCCACCTCGATCGGGCGGTGATCGGTCGGATCCACGCTGATCTCGGCCCTGCGCCCGGCGATCGTCAGGTGCAGCCGATACCCGCGGTAGTAGATCGGCATGCGCAGCGCACCAAGGCTTTCCGGCCACATCGGGTTCAGGATCAGCCGGTCGCCCCGCGTCTCCAGGCCGGTGAAGCAGCGCTGCAGCAGGTCGATGCTGCCTGCCATCGCGGCGATGTGAATACCCTCGGCGGTGGTACCGCCCTGGATGTCGGCGACATCGGACATCAGCACCTGCTGGAAGTACCGCATCGCGCGTTCGCGATTTCCGCGGGCCAGCACCCAGGCGTGAACCACACCGCTGAGGGTCGAACCGTGCGAGGTGCGGTGGAAGTAGTAGTCGACGGTCTTCGGGATCTGTTCGGGGGTGAACCGATATCCCATGCGTGCCATCAGTTCCCGCAACTCATCGGAGGACAGCAGATAGAACAGCATCAGCACGTCGGCCTGCTTGGAGGCCTTGTACCGGTTCACGCTGTCGTTCTCGGCCTCGAGGATGCGGTCCAGCCGCTGGATGTTGCCGTAGCGCTCGCGGTAGCCGTGCCAGTCGAGGTCCTCCAGGTCCCCGTAGCCCTCGAACTGGCTGATCACCTCGTCGCCGGGCATGGCGGAATTCGAGGCGGAGTGGAAGGGCACATACATGCGGCGGCTGACGTCATCCCACTGGTCGAGTTCGCGACCGTGGATGCCCAACGACTCCATCAGGTCCAGCCGGTCGCGCAACGGCATCGCGTCGATCGCATCGAGCGCGCGCACGATCGACCAGACCGCCATCACATTGGTGTAGGCGTTGTTGTCGATACCGTCGTAGGGCCGGTCCGGGTAGCCGGAATGGAACTCGTCGGGGCCGATGACCCCGCGGATCACGTAGCGGCCCAGCTGATCGTCGAACTCGGCGCGGCTGACCCAGAACCGCGCGATCTCGGCGAGCATCTCCGCGCCGTTTTCGATCAGGTACTCCAGGTCGCCGGTCACCTGGTAGTACTGCCACACGTTGTAGGCCACCGCGATTCCGATGTGGTGGGCCCGCGCGCTGGCGTCCGGATTCCAGTGCCCGGAATTGGGATTCAGATGCAGCTTCTGGCTTTCCTCCCGGCCGTCGCTGCCGGACTGCCACGGGAACATCGCCCCGGCGTAGCCGGCCTCGCGGGCGGCGCGGCGGGCCTCGGGCAGCCGGCGGTAGCGGTAGCGCAGCAGCGATCGGGTGCTCGCGGGGGAGCGCAGGTTCAGCACCGGGAACACGAACAGCTCGTCCCAGAAGATGTGGCCGCGGTAGGCCTCACCGTGCAGGCCGCGGGCCGGCACACCGGCGTCGAGGTCGGCCGCGCGGTTGGGCACCGTCACCAGCAGGTGCAGCAGGTGCAGGCGCACCACCCGCAGCGCGTCCGGGTTGTCGTCGAACGCGATGTCGAAACGCTCCCACAGGTGCGCCCATTCGCGGATATGGCCGGCCCGCAGGTCGCTGTAGCGGCCGAGCTGGCCGAGCAGGCGCTGCGCGGCGTCGCCGGGTTCCGAGATGCCGTCGTCACGGCCGGTGAAGATGGCGGCCATCTTCTCCACCGTCACCGACTCGCCGGGCTCGACGGTGACGACATAGTCGTGTCCGGTGCGTCTCGGCTCGTCGACGAACCGGCCGTCGGCCTCCAGCGGCGCCTCCCCGCGCCACACGGTGGTGCGGGCTGCCACCGCGATCGGAATCCGGGACTGCACGGTCTCGCACACCAGCAGCGCGGAATTCGGCGCCAGTTCCTGGGTGGTGGTGGCGACCAGATGGTCGCTGGACAACGCCCGGTAGCGCTCCACACCGGAGTTGCGCACATCGCCGTCGAGGATGGACAGGAACTCGATTGTGCCGGACCAGTCCTCGGCCCAGACCGTGGTCTCCAGCGCGCAGGCGTGCGGGAGGTGCATCGCCGCGATGCGCCGCTGCAGGACGCGGCAGGTGCGGCCCGCGGGGTCGCGGAACCGGAACTCCCTGGTGAGCTCGGCCTGGCGGAGGTCCATGCTCTGCCGATAGCTCAGGATGGTCGCGGAGTCGATGTCGAACCAGTCGTCGCCGTTGATCCGAAACTTCAGCGACAGCCAGTTCGGCAGGTTCACCAGGCTCTCGTTGTCGATGCGCACACCGGCGATCTCGTCGTAGAGCCGGTTGTACAGCCCGGCGGCATAGGTGCCGGGATAGTGGAACGGCCCGGCGTCCGCCTCCGGCGCGCAGCCGCGGGTGGCGCGGTAGCCGTTGCCCACAGTGCACAGCGCCTCCCGCAGCCGCTCCTGCTCGGGAAGGTAGCCGCCGAACGTGAACGACCAAGGGCTGGAGAGCATCTGGCGGTCGATGTCGCACTGCTCGACCAGCCGCTCGACGAACTCGCGAACGTGGTCGGGGTCGGCGAGGGAGAACCTGGCGGCGGTCGAGCGGTCGCCGTCTTCGTCATGCCGGACGACGATGCCGACGCCGTCGTGCAGGACCGAGTCGAACGCGTCCTCGTCGGTCAGGTCGTCGCCGATGTGGATCGGCAGCAGCGGCTCCTGCCCGGCGACCTGGTCGAGGATCCATTCCAGGGTCTTGCCCTTGTCCCAGTCCAGGTTCGGGCGGAGTTCGACCACCATCCGGCCCGATGTGACCCGCAGGCCACTGCGCGCGCCGATCTCGTGCACCTTCGCCGACACCCGCGGGGCGGCCTCCGGCGCGGCGTTGCGGTAGTGCACCGCGACGGCGAACCGCTTGTGCTCCACCATGACTCCGGGGATGTCGAGTGCCTCGGTGAGCTCGGCCGCGGCCCGTTCCAGCACCGGCACCGCCGCCGCCGCGGTCTCGTTCTCGTGATGGCGGCCGTCCGGGCCGATCATCTCGAACCCGTGGCTGCCCGCGTACCACAGGCCGGGAATGCCGACGCGGCTGTGGATGTCGGCGAGATCGCGGCCGGAGAGGATGGCGACCGGGTAAAGCGCGGCCAGCGACTGCAGCGCCTTGTCGGCGCCCGGGACCAGGGTGGCCGCGGCGGGGTCGTCGACGATCTGCGACAGGGTTCCGTCGAAGTCGAAGAACAGCACCGGCCGTCGCGCCGAGACCACACCGGCCAGCAGGCCGAACGACAGCAGGGCGTCGGGCAGCTGCGACATCCGGCGGTCGATGGCGCGGACGGTGACGTCGGCGAGCTCGCCGATCACGACGTCGGCGCCGCGCTCCAGCAGCCGCTCCCGTTCGGTGCCGCTGCGGTCCACGCCGATGACCAGACCGAACCCGCCGGCACGGCCCGCGGCCACCCCCGCCTCGGCGTCCTCGACGATGACGCAGCGGCCGGGCCGGACACCGAGTCGTCGCGCGGCTTCCAGCAATGTCGCCGGATCCGGCTTGCCGGGCAGCCCGAGTTCCTCGGCGACCACCCCGTCGACCCGGACCTCGAACAGGTCACCGACACCGGCCGACTCCAGGACGGTCGCACAGTTGCGGCTCGCCGAGTACACCGCGGTGCGCATACCGATCTGGTTGAGCCGGCGGACCAGGGCCACGGTGGACCCGAAAGTCGGTACGCCCGCGGCGATCTGCTTGAGGAACAGGCCTTGCTTGCCGTTGCCGAGCCCGCACACGGTGTCCTCGCCCCGGTCCGACTCCGATCCCCACGGCAGCGTGATGCCGCGGGAGGCCAGGAAGTCCCGGACGCCGTCGTAGCGGGGTTTGCCGTCCACGTGATGCTTGTAGTCGTCGGCGGTGAACGGGTCGTGATTCTCCCCGTCCGAAGGCGTTCGACGGTGCAGGAAGTCGTCGAACAATTGCGTCCAGGCCGCCTGGTGCAGCGACGCGGTGTCGGTGATGACGCCGTCGACGTCGAACAGCACGGCATCGTGGTAGCGCGGGTCGATCGCGACCGGCAGGCCGATGTCCGGGCCGTCGCCCTTGCCGGCATCACTGTTTCCCAACGCATCCGGGCTCGACATGACAGCGACCCTGCCACACTGGTCAGGGCTGCGATGAGGGCCTTCCGGCCATGCGGTAGGGGACCAATGCCCCATGATCGGTAGGACCGGCCCGCTTAGCGTCATAGCCATCGGCCGTGAGAGGGAGGGACAAGATGTCAACTCCGGCAACCATTGAGCGCATCGTCGTCGGGGTCGACGGATCCCCGCAGTCCAAGGTCGCCGTCGACTGGGCGGCCCGGGACGCGGCCCTGCGGCGGGCGCCGCTGAAGCTGGTGCACGTCCTGAGCCCGCCCGTGGTGATGACCTTCCCGGAGGTGCCCATGCCGCCCGGGTACCTGAAGTGGCAGGAGGAGGAGGGGCAGAAGCTTCTCGCCGCGGCGCTGGAGACCGCGACCGAGGCCACCAAGGAACACCCGATCGAGATCACCAGCGAGATGGTCAGCGGTCCGCCGGTTCCCACCCTGGTGGAGTTCTCCAAGGAGGCGCGGCTGCTCGTGGTCGGCTGCCGCGGCCGCGGCGCGTTGGCGCGCGGGCTGCTCGGCTCGGTCAGCACCGCGCTGGTGCACCACGCGCACGGCCCGGTCGCGATCATCCACGACGAGGATCCGCTGATGCCGCATCCGTCGAAGGCGCCGGTGGTGGTCGGCATCGACGGCTCGCCGGCCTCCGAGCAGGCCACCGCGATCGCGTTCGAGGAGGCCTCGTTCCGCGGCGTGGATCTGGTGGCCGTGCACGCCTGGAGCGACAGCGGGGTGTTCGAGTTTCCCGGCGTGGACTGGTCGACGATGCACGCCCTCGGTGAGGAGATCCTCGCCGAGCGACTGGCCGGTTGGCAGGAGCGCTACTCCGACGTACTGGTGCGTCGCGTCGTGATCGCCGACCGACCCGCCCGTCAGCTCATCGAGCAGTCCGAGTCGGCTCAGCTGCTGGTGGTGGGCAGCCACGGTCGCGGCGGCTTCGCCGGCATGCTGCTGGGTTCGGTGAGTACCGCGGTGGTCAACGCGGCCCGCATGCCGGTGATCGTCGCCCGGTGACGATGCGGGCCGATAGGCCCGGGGAGGAACGGGCGATCCAGTTCGAGCGCGATAGAGCTAGGGCAGGGGGGCGGTCCAGCGCAGCGCGGTGCCCCCGCCGGGGGCTTCGTCGATGACGAGTTCGCCGCCGACCTCGGCGGCGCGCCTGCGCAGGTTGTTCAGCCCGCTGGCCGTGACGTCGGCCGGCATGCCGCGGCCGTCATCGACCACCTCGATGACCAGATCGTCCTCGACGCGCACCGTGACGGTGAGCGTGTCGGCGCCCGCGTGCCGGACCGCGTTGCTGACCGCCTCGCGGACCACCGCCTCGGCGTGGTCGGCCAGCGCCGGTTCCACCACCGACAACGGGCCGACGAACTGCACCGTGGTGCGCAGGTTCGATTGGGTGAAGGCGCCGATCGCCTCATCGAGCCGCTGCCGCAGGCGGGTGGTCTCGGCCGAGCCGCCGTGCAGATCGAAGATCGCGGTGCGGATCTCGCCGATGACACCCTGCAGTTCGTCGACGCTGTCGGTCAGCCGCTGTTGCACCTCGGTCGAGCGGGCCCGCGGGATCGTGCCCTGCAGCGCCAGCCCGATCGCGAACAGCCGCTGGATGACGTGGTCGTGCAGGTCGCGGGCGATCCGGTCGCGATCGGAGAGCACGTCGAGTTCGCGCATCTGGCGCTGGCTGGTGGCCAGCTGCCAGGCCAGGGTGGCCTGATCGGCGAAGGCGGCCAGCATGTCTAGCTGCTCGGCGGTGAACAGCTGGGCACCTCGGCGCCGAACGATCACCACCACACCGGCGACGGTGTCGGTGGTGCGCAGCGGCAGCACCAGCGCGGGGCCGCCGCCGGGCGTGCCGCCCAGGGTGTCGTCGATGGCGTCGAAGCGGCGGGGGACGCGATCGGCGAACACCGTGCCGATCACGCTGTCGGCCACGCTGATCGGCCGGGACGGCGGCAGCGCCGCTCCCGCGGTCTCGACGACGATCAGCTCATCCACCTCGGCGGCGGGCAGTTCGGTGTCGCCGGGCACGGCGACCAGCACCGCGTCCGCGCCGGTGAGGGCGAGCGCCTGGTCGGCGATGAGCCGAAACACCCGCGCCGGGTCGGCGCCGCCCAGCAGTTCGGTGCCGATGTCGCGGGTGGCCTCGATCCAGGACTGCCGGGTGCGGGACTCCTCGTAGAGCCGGGCGTTGTCGATCGCGATCCCCGCCGCGGCCGCCAGCGCCTCGACCAGCACCTCGTCGTCCTCGCTGAACGGCTGCCCGTCGGCCTTGTCGGTGAGGTAGAGGTTGCCGTAGACCTCGTCGCGGATGCGTACCGGCACGCCCAGGAAGGTCCGCATCGGGGGATGGTTCGGCGGGAAGCCGACCGACGCCGGATGCTGCATGATGTTGTCCAGCCGGATCGGCTTCGGCTCGTCGATCAGGTGCCCGAGCACGCCCCGGCCCTCCGGCAGCGGGCCGATCAGCTTCCTGGTGTCGGCGTCGATGCCCTCGGAGATGAACTCGACGAGCTCATGATGGTGGCCGCGCACCCCCAACGCCCCGTAGCGGGCGTCAACCAACTGGATCGCGGTGTCGACGATGGTCTTGAGGGTGGCGTCCAACTCGAGGCCGGAGGTCACCACCAGCATGGCCTCGACCAGGCCATCCAGCCGGTCGCGGCCCTTGACGATCTGCTCCACCCGGTCCTGGACCTCGACGAGGAGCTCGCGCAGACGTAACTGCGAGAGCGTCTCGCGCAGCGGCGACGCGGTCTTGGGGTCCCCCTCCGGGCCGACATGGTCGGGCACGACATCATCGTGCCAGATTGTTACCGGCCGGTTCACTCTTCGGGGCGCTGATGCTGGTCGAGCTTGGAGACGAACACCGCCGCCTGGGTGCGACGCTCCATTCCGAGCTTCGCCAGCAGCCGCGACACGTAGTTCTTCACCGTCTTCTCGGCCAGGAACAT
>JAGQTW010000267.1 GCA_020438785.1 Mycobacterium sp.
TTGCTGGCCACCCGGAAGCTGATCAGTTCCTGGCCGTTGACCGGCTTGCGACGAAGGTCGGTGACGATGCGGCCGACGACGGTGAGATGGGTTTCGAACATGGCTGGGTCCTTTCATTGGGGGTCGGTTCCAGTGCCCCCAGTCAGCCGCGGCCAACCGACATCGCCGACCGTGCGGCGCTCGCCACGACGGCGGCTGTGGATGAGGGGCCGGCTGTGGAGAAAGCTCAGCGACCGACGCCGCCGGAGCTGCTGTCGCGGCGGCTCAGTTCGGCCAGCATCGCGTTGTAGGCCGCCAGGTCGGCATCGTGGTCGCGCTCGGCGGCCCGGTCCAGTCGCTTGGCGGTGCGCTGGTCGCTGCGGCTCCACTGCACCAACAGCGCGATCATCACCACCACGAGCGGTCCCTCACCGGCGGCCCACGCTATCGACCCGCCGAGATGCTGATCACCGACCAGGTCGGTGTGCCAGCTCAAATGCAAAGAGCGGTAGTAACTTTCGCCGAGCACCTCCGGCATGCCCATCATCACCACACCGAAGAACGCGTGCAACGGAAGGGTGGCGGACACCATGCCGATCTTGGCCACCGGTGACAGTTCCCGCGGCGCCGGGTCCACCCCGATGACCACCCAGTAGAACAGGTAGCCGCTCATCAGGAAGTGCAGGTTCATCAGGACGTGCGCGCCGTGGTGGCTGACCGCCGAGTTGAAGATGCCGCCGAAGTACAGCGCGTAGAAACCCACCACGAACATCAGCGTCGCCACGACCGGATGGGTGAAGAACTTCGACCACTTGCTGTGCAACCCGTCGAGCAGCCATTCGCGCGGCCCGGGCGGATTGCCCTTGCCCGCCGTGGGCAGGGCCCGCAGCGCCAGCGTGACGGGTGCCCCCAGCACCAGCAGGATCGGGGTGAGCATGGACAGCAGCATGTGGGCGGTCATGTGCATGCTGAACATCGCCGGCATGTAGCGGCCCAGGCCCGACGACGTGGTGAAAAGCAGCAGCGCGCAGCCGAGCAGCCACGCCACGGTGCGTCCGGCCGGCCATTGGTCACCGCGGCGGCGCAGCCGGATGACTCCGGCGACGTACACCGCGGCGAAGATGATGGCGGCCGTGCCGAAGACGAGGTCGAAGCGCCAGTCGAACAGGATCCGGGCCAGGGTCGGCGGGCCGGCCAGGTCGTACCCGAGCGCGACCTCGGTGGCCGAGGGGTTGGGCTGCACCGGCGGCGGTGGCGGGGTGCGGCCCAGCCCGACGGCGACGCCGAACGTCAGCCCGAAGACCATGGCCTCGAACAGCGCCAGCCGGGTCAGCGGGCCGCGGGCCCGCGGATCGGCCTGCAGTGCGGCCACCCCGCTGCGGCGCTGCCACCAGCCGATCACCCCCAGCGTCGAGAGGGCGATGGCCTTGGCCAGCACCAGCCGGCCGTACTCGGTGCTGAAGAGGTCACCGAACCGGATCCGGACGAGGGCGTTGATGACACCGGACAACGCCATCGCGCCGAAACACCAGAACGCGACCCGGGAGAACCGGCGCGCGGCCAGATCGGCATGGTCGCCGCCGCGCAGCGCGTGGCTCAGCAGCGCCAGCAGACCGCCCGCCCACAGCGCGCCGGCCACCAGATGGATCAGCAGGCTGTTGGTGGCCAGGTCGTGGGCGCCGCCCGCCGACGAGTGACCGGTGAGCCCCAGCGGGATCAGGGTCAGCAGCGCGCCGGCCAGCAGGATCGGCGTCCACGACCAGCGCAGCACCGCCACGCCAGCGACCGTCACGATGAAGGCCAGGAACGCCGTCCAGCGCCAGGCGCCGGCCGTGTCGACCAGGCTTGCCACCGACCAGATCTGGATCGGGTCGAGGTGGTCGCGCAGCGGCTGGCCCGAAACATCGGAGATGGTCAGCGGGACCAGCAGGGCCGCGCAGACCGTCCAGACACCCGAGGCGATGGTGCCCAGCCGCAGCGCCCGGTATCCGGCCGCGTCGAGCACCCCGTTCTCCTGCGGCGGCACGAAGAACGCCGCGAACATGAAGGATCCGACAGCGATCACCGCGGCGATCTCCCCGGCGGCCCGCACGAACGGCAGGCCGAGGGTGGTCGCCGGACCCGGGTCGGGCAGCCCGGTCGCCGTCAGCGCTTCAGCCAGCGACAGCGCACCGATGCCCGCGGCGGTGATGCCGGCGAGCAGGCCGACCGCGGCCAGCACCGGCCACACCGCGGTACCGCGAGCGCTCGGCGCCGCTGACGTGGTCACGCGTCCAGCGTATGGTCAACCGGCCCGTTCACGAAGTCGGAGCTCACGGGCGTAGAACTGCTCGCTGGACAGCTCGTGGATTCGGTCCATGTCGGCCAGGATCGCGCGCAGTTCGTTCAGGAACCCTTCGCGACGCTGTCGCAGATCGGGTGCCTGCTCGAGTAGATGCTGATCGGCGGCGACCTGGCGGGCGGTGGTGAACAACAGCGCCGACACCGATTCGTTGCTGCGGATCCGGCCCTGCGCCGCGTACTGGGCGCCGACGCCGAGCGCCTTCTTGGACAGCTCCTTGTCGTCGATCTCGGCCGGTGCGTCGCACAGCACGTCGGCGACGATCTCGTAGGCCTCGAAGAACGGACGCAGCATGGCGTGCGCCATCAGCGGCTGTTTGGCCCGCAGCAGGTTGTCGACGGCGTCGCCGCCGGCGGCGACCTGAACCTCCCAGTTGTCCTGCCACGCAAGCTCTTCGGCGATATGCTCGCGGAACGACGCGGAGTCGGCGAAGTAGAAGTCGAACTTGAGCAGATCGCGCAGCCGCATCGCCTGGTCCCAGAACACCTTTACCCGGTCGCCGTCGGGTGCCCGGCCGGCGTGGGCAAGGGCCAGTTCGACGATCGAGGTCTCCAGGAACGCGTGAATGATGGAGTTGCGATAGAACGCAGCCTCGTGTTCGTGCTCGGGCGCGATCCGCCATACCGGCTCGTGGCCGCCGTCGACCCGGGTCACCGGATGCCCGTTGGACATTGCGTCGACGGCCGCGCGCACCCCGTCGGTGGTCCGAAGCCGCAGCGCGCTGTTGGTGACCGGGGTCTGCTTGCGCTCGAGGTAGTCCAGCGAGTCCTGCAGGGTGTGGTGCAACTGCGTGAGCGTCAGCGCCCGGCCGCGGGTGGTGAGCAGCAGCGCCGAGACCAGACCGGTGGCGTTGATCGGTGTCGCCCGCAGGATCCGCCAGGCCACCTCGATCGCCATCTTCTGCATGGCAAGGCGTTTCGCGGCCTCGTCCTCCGCGATCGGCCCGCCGGGCTCGCCGAGGTATTGCCGCATCGACACCGCCTCGGGGAAGCGGACGTAGATCTTCCCGTAATTGCGTTCACCCTGTGCCTTGATGAACTTGTACAACCATTCCGCACCCTCGGGTGTCTTCTCGCCACCGCGGGCGTAGTCCGCGTACTCGGCGGTCTCGTGCAGTTGGTCGAAGCTGATCGACACCGGCTGCAGCAGGATGTCCTCGCTGCGGCCGTCCAGGTAGGCGTCCGCCACGTAGGCGAGCAGACCGAGCTTGGGCGGCAGCATCTTTCCGGTCCGCGAGCGGGTGCCCTCGATCGACCAGCTGAGGTTGAAGCGCTTCTCCACGATGTAGCCGACGAACTGGCGCAGCACGTACTTGTACAGCGGATCGTCGAGCTTGCGCCGCAGGAAGATCACGCCGGAGCGGCGCATCAGCGGGCCCATGAAACCGAAGGACAGGTTGATCCCGGCGAACGTGTGAGCCGGCGGAAGCTTGTTCTCCTGCATGGCCACCGGCACGATGACGCCGTCGAGGTAGGACCGGTGCGACCAGAGCAGCACCGCCGGGTGGTCCTCCAATGATCGCCGCATCGACTCGATCTCTCTCGCGTCGTAGTCGATTCGGGGGTCGAAGCCCCGGCTGAAGATGGCTCGGCCCAGGTTCGGGATCAGGTCGACGGAGAACCGGCTCCAGCCGGTGGCGAGCTCGTTGAGCATCTTCTCGGCCTGCTCGGGGCTGGCCCCCGGAATCTTCTCGAGGCCCTCGACGAAGCGGGAGGACGCCAGCAGTTCGTCGGTGATCAGATGCGGCGACTTGTATTCCGGCCCGATCAACCGCAGTTCCATCCGCTCGACGGCCAGCGCCGCGCGGCGCAGGACGAAGCGGGCGAAGTCGCGCGGGCTGTCGCCGACCGTCTTCTCCTGCCACTGCTGGCGAAGTTCGGAGACCTTGGCCGGCTCGCCGGCGACGATACGCGCGCGGGACGGATCCTTGCGAAGGATGCTGCGCTGCAGGAACTCCGGCGGCCGATAGGTGTCGCGCCCGGAGATCAGGCCGACGACCTTGACCCGGGTGGGCAGTCCGCCCGGCACCCAGAACACCCGCACCGGAACAACTAGGCGGTCCTCCCCGCTGCTGAGTTCATCGACGAGTTGGGCCACCACCCCGGCCGGCGGATCCCCGGCGGGCAGTTGCAGCACCTCGACCTTGGTGTCGGGGTGGGCCCGGCGCTGTGCGTGCAGCCAGTCGTCGAGCAGTTGGAGTTCGGCCTTGGATGAGACCGACGCCAGCACCAGCGCGTCGTCGGTGGTGCTGAAGTCGGCGAGGTGGTCCGCGTTCACGACTGAGCCTTCGGGTTGACGGGCTGAGCCTTCTTGGCGGCGGCCTTTCGGGCGGGCTGCTTCTTGGCCGCCACCTTCTTGACCGCCGCCTTCTTGGCCGGGGACTTCTTCGCCGCCGCCTTCTTGGCCGGGGCCTTCTTGGCGGGGACCGACTGCTTGGCCGGGCGACGCCGGTAGATGTCCGGTGTCGGCACCTTGTCCTCGGGCCAGTCCTTCAGCGTGTCCAGGTACAGCTGGCGAACTTCGGCGATCCGGTCGGACAGATCGTCGACGGTCCAGTCCGCCACCGAAATCGGCGGATAGACAACGACATCCACCTTTCCCGGATTCATCGTCGAGGAGTCGCGCGGGGCGATCACCTCCGCGTTGCGGATCACGATCGGGACGATGGGGACGCCGGCGGCCATCGCCAACCGGAACGGGCCCTTCTTGAAGGGACCGACGGTGCGGGTATCGAGCCGAGTGCCTTCCGGTGCGATCAGGATCGACAGACCCTTTTCGACGAGGTTCTCCACGCGCTGCATGGTCTCAACGGCAGACTTCGGGTCGTCGCGATCGATGAATACGGTGTCGACGATCTTCCCCAACGTGCCGACGACGGGGTCGCTTTCGAGTTCTTTCTTGCCCACCCCGGTCCAGTTGTCCTTGAGCAAGGCCGCCGAGATCACCGGGTCGAAGTTGTTGCGGTGGTTGAAGATGAACACCGCCGGCCGCTTCGCGGTCAGGTTGTCGCGACCGAGCACGTTGATGGAGACACCGTTGGCGGCCAGCAGCAGCTGCGGGAAGGCGGTGGTGAACAAGTTGACCCCGCGGCGCCTGCTGCGGGTCAGCAGTCCCCAGCTGATCGCCGTGGTTGCGGCGGGCACCAGCGCGCCCATGCCGAGCAGGGTGCGCACCTGCCCCATGACGCCGCCGCTGCCGCGGCTGTTGAACTGCAGGATCGGCCAGCCGCGCCGTCGCGCGACCGAGGCCATCTTGCCCTCCGGGTTGGTCGGCCGGGGGTTGCCGACCAGGTACATCAGCGCGACGTCCTCGTCGCCGTCGGCGTAGAAGTAGCTGTCCCGCAGGTCGATGTCGTTCTCGGCGGCGAACTTCTGTACCGCGTTGGCCTTGCCCGGCCCCCACAGGATCGGCTTGATCACCTTGCCGGTGAGCACGTCGTCGTCGTCGACTTCGAACCTGTTGGTCAGGGTGTTCTCGATGCCGAGGAACTTGGCGACCGGATCGACCTGGATCGTCAGCGCCGACGAACTGAGCACCACGGTGTGGCCGCGTTCCATGTGGGCGTGCACCAGTTCCCGCATCTCGGGGTAGATCCGCTTCTCGATCTTCTGAACGAACAGCCGCTCCCCGATCTCCTGGATGTCGCTGAGCGCGCGGCCGCGCAGCGCCTCGGAGGCCTTGGTGATCAGCGACTCGAACTCCAGCCGGCCGAGCTTGTGGTCGAGACCCGCGGCGATCATCGTGATGAGCTCGCCGATCCCCATGTCCCGGCTGCGGAACCGTTCGCGGGTGAGGATGACGGCGGTGAAGCCGGCCACCAGCGTGCCGTCCAGGTCGAAGAAGGCACCGATCCTCGGCCCCGGCGGGCTGGCCATCACCTCGGCGACCGAGCCGGGCAGACGCATCTCGCGGGATCGCCCGGAGCTGCCGTTGTTCTCGCTCATGAGTAGGACACCGATCCGTTCCTGGGTTGCGCGGAGTCGTCTTTGACGTCGGGGAACGACGAGGGCACCACCCGCGGCGGTGGGTCTCCGGCCAACGCCAGCACCTCGTCGAAGCCGCGGCGCAGGCACTCGGCGAACAGGTCCTCGTGCGCGATCGCGGCCCGGTCGTAGCGGGCGGTGATGGTGGCGAACCCGCCGCGCGAGACCAGCACCACCATCATCGCCACGCCCGGCAGCGGCCCGAGGCCGTACTGGCGCAGCACCTTGGCGCCGGCGATGTAGGTGTCCCCGGAATACACCGGCACATTGCTGGCCTGCACGTCGGAGGCGATCACCGATCCGCTCATCGCCTCGACCACCGCGTCGGGCAGCAGGCCGAGGACCGGCGCGACGGCGCCGATCATGTCGATGGCCGCCTCTTCGCGGCGCGAGGTCATCTGCTTGCGGATCTTCTGGATCCGCACCGCGGGGTCGGCCACCCCGATCGGCGCCGCGAGGTTCACCCCGGCGAACCGGTTGCCGCCGGCCGGGTCGGCCTCGGCGCGCAGGCTCACCGGAACCGCCATCGGCAGCGAGTTGAGCGGGACGCCGAGCGCCTCGTGGTACAGCCGCAACGCCCCGCACAGGCCGGCCAGGTAGGCGTCGTTGATGGACCCGCCCGCGGCGTGGGCCGCCGCACGCAGTTCGCCGAGCCGCATCTCGATGGCCTCGGTTCGCGACGACAGGCTGCGCCGGCGCAGCAGCGGGGACGGGTCGGCGGCGCGGCCCATCACCCGGCGTCCGGACCGGGCGTAGTCGACGGCGTCCCAGACCGCGGTTCCGGGGCTGCGGACCACCCGGCCGATCAGCGACAGCCCGCCGGCGACCGCGCCGACCACTCCCCCCACGACGGCACCCGGCAGGTGGTTGAGGCCCTCCCGCATCAGGTCGTTGGGCGTGAGGTCCTGCGGCACCGGCATCGGTGGGTCCGGCTTGGGCGGTGGGTTGCGTTCCAGGTCGTAGATCTCCGCGAACATCGCGGTGGCGCCCATGCCGTCGGTGACGGCGTGGCTCAGGTGCAGCAGGGTCGCGGCCTTGCCGCCTTCGAGCCCTTCCACCAGGGTCGCCGTCCACAGCGGCCGGGAGATGTCCAGCGGCGACTGCAGGCTCACCTCGGCGAGGTCGAGCACCTGACGCAGCGTGCCGGGCTCGGGCACCCGTACTCGGCGGACGTGGAAGTCCAGGTTGAAGTCCGGATCAACCACCCAGCGCGCGGCCGCGGTCGGCAATGTCGGTACGACGACCTTCTGCCGCAGCCGCAGGACCTTGCGGGACGCGTTGTCGAAGGCGCCGCGGAACCGATTCCAGTCCGGGGTGGTGTCGAGGATCTCCAGCGCCATGATCCCCGAGCGAGTCCGCGGGTTGGCCTCCCCGCGGTGCAGCAGCATGTCGAGGGCCCCGAGTTCGGAGGGCATTCCGTTTGCGTCGACGGGCCCGCTCATGCCCCTCCTGTCACGTCAGCAACTCACAAGAGATTCCAGCACCACGCTAGTCGGCCCGCGAGGGTGGCGGGCGTTGATTCTCCCGATCCGGCGGACGGCCGCGGGAGCTGCGGAAAGCCGTGGTCACGGGGGTATCAGAAGCCTTTGTTGCCGAGTTGGATTCGCGGTCGGGCCGGGCCGCCCAGGAGTGCCGACGACCCTCAAGCGGGCGGGATGTCCTGCGCGGTGTTCAGGGCACGCAGACGGGCGGCAGCAGCAGGAGCACCGGCCACAGCGCCGCGGCCTCCACGAACGCGGCGACTTCGGCCCCGGCCGGCAGTAGCTTCTCTAGACCCACCCGCAGGCGCTCGATGTGCTCGACGTGGAAGAAGGCCCACATGAAGCCGATCAGCAGGTAGGGCACGGCCGACCACAGGGCGATCTCGAGGAGCGTGGCGATGCTGACCTGGTAGCCGAGAATCCGCCGTAGCCTGGTCATGACAGCAGACTCTCACAGCCGTGGGTGGTCCGGGCTGAATCGAGGGGGTGCCGTGCTCGCGAAGCTTCGCCGGATCCTGGACTATCAGCTGAGCGTCGCCGAGCTGATCGGCATCGGCCTGCTGCTCGGAATCCCTTATCTGGCAATCGGTCTGGTCTGGTCGTCCACCCATACCGAACATCTGCGCGACATGCGGGGCGCCGACCTCGTGGTGTCGTTCCTCGGCTCGATCGCGGCGTGGCCGGTGCTGCTGGTGGCCAACGTCTGCATGACCTGACGTCAGCTGGCCGAGCTGACCGCCATGCTCTTCGATGCGGCGGCATGCCGACCATAGGTGATCCCCAGGAAGGCCGCGACGGCCTCCGCCGTCATCTGGCACCGCAGGGTGGCGATGGTGTCGAACGCGTGGTGCGCGTTGGGGATTGCCGCATGCGACACCGCGGTGGCGCCGGCCTCCCGCAGGGCGGTGCAGAATGCCAGCGCCTGCGTCGACGGCACGACGGCGTCGTTCTCGCCGTGCAGGACGAAGAACGGCGGTGCATCGGGGTGCACCCGGAACATCGGCGACGCGTCCCGGTACAGCTGCGGGTTGTCGGCGAAGCGGGTCTGCATGACGACGTGCTCGAGCAGCGGCATCATCAGGCCGTGCATGTTGTCGACGTTGGTGAGGTCGTAGACGCCGTAGTGCGGTGCGGCGGCCTGGACCGTGGTGTCGGCGTCTTCGAATCCGGGCTGCAGCCGTTCGTCCCCGGCGGTCAGCGCCGCCAGTGAGGCCAGGTGACCGCCGGCCGAGCCGCCGGTGATGGCGATGAAGTCCGGGTCCCCGCCGTATTGGGCGATGTTGGAGCGCACCCAGGCGATGGCGCGCTTGACGTCGATGATGTGTGCGGGCCAGGCGTTGCGCGGGCTCCTGCTGTAGTTGATCGACACGCAGATCCAGCCGAGTTCGACCATCCGGCTCATCAGCGGATAGCCCTGGCCGCGCTTGTCGTTGACCGACCACCCGCCGCCGGGCACCTGGATCAACACCGGGGCCCGGTAACCGTCGGGCAGGTCGGGCCGACGCCAGACGTCCAGCAGGTGGCTTCGCCCACCTGGTCCGTAAGGAATGTCGGTGGTGGTCGCCGAATAGCGGCGGCGGTGCCGCATGGCGTCGACCAGGCCGCCCACCCGGGGCTGGCGCGCCGTGTACGGCTCCAGGGGGTGGTGAACGGCATCCCGGTAGCCGTCGCCGAAGGTTTCCCGCAACGCGGTGTCCAGCACCGTGTCGGCTCGCCTTCCGGCCAGCTCGCAGGCGATCCGCTCCAGCGGTGAGACGCCGACCACCGATAGGGCGTGCCCGGTGAGCACGTGCGGTGCGAACTCGGTGGACAGCCAGCCGAGTATCCAGCCGGCCGCGTACGGCGAACCGCGCAGCAGCAGCGAACCGGTGTGGAACGCCCGGCTACAGCATGCGCTGACCTCGTCGATCATGCTGCTCATCAGGCTGTCGGACTCCCTCGACATGTCGGCGGCCGTAGCGTTTGCCAGACCGCCCGTGCGGTCCGCAGGTGTGGCGCGAGCCGCGAATCAGACACTAGCCAATCACCGTCGATACCAACATGATTTCCCGTCGTGGGTTGTGCCTTCATGGTGTTGTCGCAGGCCAGGAGGCACGAATTGACGACACGAAGGAATTAGCTCGGCCGACTCGGGGTTGGAACTTCCGCGGCTGAGCGAACCGCGGTCGCCGCCGGGCTGAAAAGCCGACCTTTGGTCTGGGACCGAAGGTCCGCCTCACCAAGCCCGATACACTGACGGACGCGTTGCCTCCGTAGCTCAGTTGGATAGAGCAAGGGCCTTCTAATCCCTAGGTCGCAGGTTCGATTCCTGCCG
>JAGQTW010000268.1 GCA_020438785.1 Mycobacterium sp.
TCACCTGTTCCTGCAGCAGACCCCAACGTCGCTCACCCGGCTTGTCTCGTTGACCACTTTCTTCACCGGTTCTCGTGCCTGGTCGAGCAGATCTGCGATGGTTCCGGTGGCGGCGTTGGTGTACGCGACGGCGTTGCTGATGTCCGTTCTGCGCTCGGCAAGTCCGTGGACCAGGTCAGACAATGACGTCACCGCCTTGTCGAGTTGTCCACTCTGCCGACCCAGGGTGCCGAGCAGCACGTTGAGGTTGTCGACCACCTGCCCGATCAGCACATCGCGTTCGGCGAGGGTGTTGCTCACCTGCGCTGCCCGGTCTAGGAACGACGCGATGGTCGGTCCCTCGCCCTGGAACGCCTTCATCAGTTGCCCGCTGAGATCGTTGACCTGGTCCGGTTGCAGCGCCCGGAACAACGGGCGGAATCCACCGGTGACGGAATCCAAATCGAGCGCCGGCTGTGTCCGCTCCACCGGGATGGTCTGCCCGGGTTTGAGCACCTTCGTGCCTCCGGCGCCGTCCGCCAGCGCCAGAAAGCGACCGCCGATCAGGTCGTCGTAGCGAACCTCGGCCCGGGTCCCCTCGGTGAGGACCGCGGCGGGATCGGCGGTGAATTCCACTCGCACCGTTGCGTCATCGTTGACGGTGATGCGCTGCACCTTGCCGACTTCCACCCCGGCCACCCGAACCAGGTTGCCTTCGCGGAGACCCGAAACATCCTTGAAGACGGCGTTGTAGCCCTTGGCGTCGTTGTTGAATCGGGCCTGCCCGAAGACCACCATGATCACAAACAGGGCGAGGCCACACACGGTGAGGAAGACGGCAAGCCGCACCGCGGTGCCACGCAGGTTGCCGTTCACGGGGTTCCCCCGGTGGTCGGCGCCGGCGGAATTCCGGGCCACAGCGGCTCGCCGCCAGGCCCGTACAGTGCCGCACCGTAGGGGGGTGCGCCGGGATAGGGTTCGGGCCCGGGTGCCGGCCCGGGCAGGCATTGCCGCACACTCGGCCGTTCCGGTACGGCGCGGGTGATGGGGAAGTAGTCTCCCCAACACGGATGCCCGATGCCCGGATTGGGCCGGATGTCCAGACCGGTTCCCCACCCGGTGTTGGTGATCAGTTGGCGCACTGGGAAATTCTTGGTGGCATCCGGAAGTGAGCCGCACCCGGGCTTGCCACCCGGGCCGCCCTTCGCGGCGACGATGGGCAGATTATCGGGGAAGACGTAGGGATCGTTGCCGGGCAGCAGTGCCACGTCGACGACGAAACTCCTTCCGTCCCCGCCGAATATTCCGTCGCCGTGATCGACCACCCACTTCGCGCCCTGGAGCGTGCAGGTGTATGTCGGGCTGTACGTTTCGAGCAACTTGACTGTCGGCTCGAGGCTGTTTATCGCGGTGACGAGATTGTCCTTGCTGGACCCGAGCAGAGCCGTGCCGCTGCGGGTGAAGCCGACAGTATTCAGCAGCAGGTTGTCCAGATCACTCTGGTGGTTGACGACGGTGGTGCTCACCGTGCTGGCGGAGTCGAGGATGCTGACGATGTCCTGTGCTGCGGCACTGTATGTTTCGCTGAGGCTCTTCAGCGAGCGGATGTCTTCCCGGAAGATGTCGTTGCGCGCATTCAAGGCGGTCAGGACCTCGTTCAACGCGGTCGTCGCCTGGCCAATGCGCTCGCCGCGCCCACGCACCGCATCGGCGACAGCGGTGAGAACAGCGTTGAGCTTCATGGGATCGATCATTTTGAGCAGGTCGACCACGTTCTGGAAGACGGTGTTGACCTCGGTCGTCACATTGGCGGCGCGTAGCACCGACCCGGCGGCCAGCCGTTCGCTCAGGGGGTGTTCGGGATAGACCAGATCGACGAACTTCGCACCGAACACCGTCGTGACGCTTATCTGCGCCCCGACGTTGGCGGGAATGAATTTGATCTGGTCGGTGTCGATGTCCAGCTTCAGCCGCGCATTGCCCTGCCCGCCCTCAATGCCGCTGACCCGGCCCACGTCGACGCCACGGAGCTTCACCTTGGCGCCGTTCTCCAGCACCAGACCCGAGCGGTCCGAGGTCAGCGTCACCGGAACCGACGAGTGGAAGGTCCCGCTGAACGAGGTCGCAGTGACGAACACCAGGCCGACGACGGCCGCTAGCAGGAACAGCGGCCACCACTTGGTCGCTATGCGCTGTTCACCGGGTCTTGGTTCCATCTGGCTATCCGGCGAGGTGGAAGTTGCCGGATTGGCCGTAGACCGCGAGTGTCACAGCCACCAGCACGAACGCCCCGACCACCATCGACGCTCGCACCGCCCGACCGACCGCCTCGCCGACCCCGGCCGGACCGCCGGACGCGGTATATCCGTAGTAGGTGGACACCAGCATGACGACGATGATCATCGCGATCGTCTGGAAGAACGACCAGGCGAGATCCTTGGTGTTCAGGAAGGTGTCGAAGTAGTGGTCGTAGACACCTGACGCCTGACCGTAGATCCAGGTGGTGCCCACCCGGGCAGCCATGAATCCCATGATCAGCGCGATCGCATACAGGGGGATGACGACGATGGTCCCTGCGATGACGCGTGTCGCCGCCAGGTAGGCGACACTGCGGATACCGATCACCTCGAGGGCGTCGACCTCCTCGTTGATCCGCATCGCTCCCATCTGGGCTGTGGTGCCCGCACCCACGGTGGCGGTCAGCGTGACCTGCGCGGTCCCGGGCACGATGAGTCGTGGGATGAAGAACGCGGAGGCGAATCCGGTGAAGGCCTCGACGCCCACCGATTGGAATTGGGTGAATCCTTGAGCTGCGACCACTGCGCCGGTGCTGATCGTCATGAACCCGACGATCACGACCGTCCCGCCGATCGTCGCAAGAGCCCCGGTGCCCAAACCCATTTGGGCGATCAGTCTGAGAATCTCGGTCCGGTAGTGGATGAGGGCATCGGGGATCGAGCCGAGCGTGAGGAAGTAGAACCGGGTCTGTTCACCGATCCGGTTCCAGCCGGCCGCCAGCTTTCGCCTGGTCCTCGACAGCCGCGGAAACTGTTCTGCGGGAGCTGAAGCGGCATGTGTCATGTCTGGCCCCTCACTTCAACGTGAATTGGACACCGACCGCGGTGACGATGATGTTGATGGTGAACAGCACCATGAAGGAGAACACCACGGTCTCATTGACGGCGTTGCCGACGCCGGCCGGTCCGCCGCCGACCGAGATCCCCTTGTAGCAAGCGATCAGCCCGGCTCCCAGTCCGAACAGGAAGGCTTTGACGAGTGAGACGATCACGTCACCCAGTCCGGTGACAACGGTCATCCCGGCCACGAAGACGCCGGACGAGACGTGCAACGCGTAGACGCAGAACACGAACGAAGCGACCATGCCGACCAGGACGACCAGACCCATCAACGCCACCGACACCGTGGTGGCGGCGAGCACGCGCGGAATGATGAGGGACTGAATGGGATTGATGCCCATCACGCGTTGGGCGTCGAGTTCCTCACGAATGGTGCGCGCTCCCAGGTCGGCGCACATCGCGGTGGCGCTGGCCCCGGCCGTCACCAGTACGGTCACGATCGGCCCGATCTGGTTGACGTTGAAGAATGCGGCCCCGGCCCCGGAGAAGTCGGCCGCGCCGAATTCACTGAGCAGGATGTTGAAGATGAAGGTGTTGATCAGGGAGTAGGGGATCATCATCAGGACGGCGGGCAGCAGGGATACCCGCGCCACGAACCACGACTGGGCCAGGTATTCCTTCCACGCCAGTCGCGTGGTGAATATGCCGACCAGGACGTCCAGTGACATGCCGACAAACTGACCGACCGACCTGACCGGTTTGAGCACCGGCTTCAGCAGCGGCAACGCCTGCGCCGGCAGCGATATCACCACGGCTCAACGACGGCAGCCCGGCGACTCGTGCGGGGCCGCGGCAAGGACCTGACGAGGGCGACCGGCGACATGGCGGAACGCTATCGCGGTGCCGTCGTGGTGGCTCTTCCTCAATGGGGGACATTTTGTACCCCGAAGGGGTGACCCATGGTCGTGGAACAGCGTCAAGCGCTCAGGCCGGCTGGCCGAAGACCGCGACGACCACCGATCGGTCGAGGCTGTTCGCCGACCACACGCCGATCGCGGTGTTGGCGCAGTCGGACATGATCCCGAAATCGACCGGGTCGTAGTACCACTGGTTGAGGACGTCGAGATTGTTGATCGCCAGCGCTGGATTGATGGCGACGGTCTCGGTGACCTTGCCCTTGAATCCGGCCGCGGCGGCGCGGTCCTGCGGTGTCGAGCCGTCGGAACCGACATTGCCGTCCAGCGCCCGGTTGTTCAGCACATCGTCGGTGTGCCACTGGGCGGCAAGCGTCAGCGCCGGGTTGCGCTTGATGTCCGTGCTGCAGCCGGCCTGGTGCTGAATGGTGTAGACGTTGGCGATCACGCCGTTGTTGAGCCGTGAGTTGTCGGCGTGCGCCGCCGGCGCCGAGATGACGGCGAGGAGAGCGGCGGCGCCCACTGCCACGGTGCTGTGAATCAGTTTCGGCATTGCTCTTCCCTACTGTGGGGAGGGGGCGTAACCGGCCGCGGACTGCCGTAGCTGCCAGATCTGGGTGGGGCACAGCTCCTGGGCGGCCTGGCTGATCAGATACGACGCCTGGAACTCGTCGGCGGTGCCGAAGTCCGACTTGATGGTGTTGACCAGTTGGCCGTAGCGCACACCGGAGCCGATCTGATCGCACAGCCCGTAGCCGTAGGAGAGCGCAGCGTCGGCGTTGGGGAAGTTGTAGCCCGGGCGCAGGGTCACGTTGACCAGATAGCCCACCGAGTCGGCCTGCGCGGGCTGCGCGAAGCCGATCGCCGCGGTACAGGCGGCCGCCGCACCCGTCACCAGAAGGCGTGCGGTAATTGCAACAGGGACGGCCATGGTGGTGAGTCTAAAGCCATGTTCGGGCGCCCGGCCGTGTTCTACGATTCGGCCATGAGGCGACTGGTCCCCGTGGTGTCGATGGCATTGGTGGCGCTGGGCGCTGCGGCGGACGCCGGCGTGGCCCATGCCGGGCCGGAGGCGCCATGCACCTACACCCTGTCCCCGCCCGAGGTGAACGGCAGCGTGGTCACCTCCACCGCGGTGATCGCGGGCTGCGGCGCGGCCGCCGGCCCCTATTCGGGTGTCGCGTGCATCCAGCCACTGGAGCCGAACTCCGTCATCACCTGCGCACAGGGCCGCGGCGCCGACCCCGCCGTCGTCTCGGTGCCCTTCCACCCCGGCGTCACGTATGTGGCGACCGGCCGGGGCTGCGCGGCGTGGGCGCTGCAGCCGGCCTCGCCGCCCTGCCAGGTCCTCGGCCCCCTGACCGCCGCCCTGTAGCAGTGGCCGTCGACCGCGCCGCGCTGGTCGCCGGCGGAATCCGGTTGGCCTCCGGAGTTTCATTCCTTGTCGACCCGCTGCGCGCGAACCGGCTCTGGGGTGAACCGAACGATCCCGGCCCGTCGGCGCGGCTGCTGCTGCGCTCGATGGGCTATCGGGACGCCCTGATCGGCGGGCTGCTGCTGTCGGCGGGGCTGCGCGGCAAGGACACCCGCGGCTGGTTCCTGGCCTCCGGCGGCGCCGACGCCTCCGACCTCCTCGGGAGTGTGAGTGTGCACTCCGAGCTGACCCGGGGTCAGCGGATCATCGGGCTCGGCGGTGCGGTGGTTGGTGTCGGGGTCGGCCTGTGGGGCGCGTTGCGGCCGCGGCCTAACGATCAGGCGTGAAATGTCTTGCCCGGCAACCAGAATGACAGCCGCGAGCCGGCCACGTCGAGGCTGTCGCTCATGTGCACCTGGCCGTTGAGAACGCTCTTGCGGATCGTGCCCATGATCTCGTCCACGTCACCCTCCAACTCGTAGACGCACATGTACCTGTGCTCGGGCACGGCCCCGCCCTCGACGTGATAGATCGCGGCATCCTGTAGCGCGTAGCGGGTCGCCGACAGCATGCCCGGCACCCTGAGCAGTTCCGGGATGTGCACGTTGTCGTACCACTGGTTGAACTCGTCTTCCTTACCGGGCACCGGATTGGAGAAGACCACCTGAATGACCCTCTGTGACATGACGATTCTCCTCCGCGGGTTGGCTCCTCCGGTGAGGATAGGACGAGCGCGGTCGCAGAGGAGGACACATGGCAGGACGCATGGCGGGCAAGGTCTCCTTCATCACCGGCGCCGGCCGCGGGCAGGGCCGTGCGCACGCGGTGCTGCAGGCACGCGAGGGTGCCGACATCATCGCGGTCGACATCTGCGAGGACATCAAGTCCAACCCGTACCCGTTGGCCGGCTGGGACGACCTGATGGACACCAAGGCGCTCGTCGAGCAGGCGGGCCGGCGGTGCGTGGCGGTCAAGGCCGATGTGCGCGAGCGCGAGGAACTGCGTGCGGCCCTCAACCAGGGGATCGCCGAGCTGGGCCGGCTGACCACGGTGATGGCCAACGCCGGGATCCTGCCGATGGCGATGGGCGAGCCGGAGCCGATGGACTTCCAGGACGCCGTCGATGTGGATCTCATCGGGGTGATGAACACCGTCGCGGTGGCCGTCCCGCATCTGATCCCGGCCGGGCCGGGCGGGTCCATCGTCATCACCGGGTCGACGGCGGCGTTGATTCCCAACACCACCTCGTCGGCGGACCCGCGGATGATCATGGGGCCCGGGGGAGCGGGCTACAGCTTCTCCAAGCAGACCCTGGTCGCCTACACCCAGGAGATGGCGCTGCATCTCGCGCCGACGGGGGTGCGGGTCAACATCGTGCATCCGACGAACTGCAACACCCACCTGATGAACGCCCAGGGCATCTATCAGGTGTTCCGGCCCGACCTGGACGGCGAGGTCAGCAAGGACGACTTCCGGCCGGCATCGGAGGCCTACCACGCGCTGCCGTCGCCCTGGCTGGAGCCCGAGGATGTGGCCGAACTGGTGCTGTTCCTGGCCTCGGACGCCTCCAGGCACATGACCGGCACCAGCATCCCGATCGACCTCGGCTGCATGGCCAAGTGGCCCAATGGGCCCGGCCAGTAGGTCGGGAGTGGCAGACCCTTTGCCCGCCTCCGAGCGACTCTCAGCGCGGGAACCCGAATAGATGCTCGTAGCCGGGCACAACTAGTGCGGCCCGGAACTCCCGGGCCGGCGGCGTGCCCACGTAGGCTCCGGCCATGTCGTTGCGACCGGTACCGATACTGGCCGCCGCGACGGTCCTGATTGCGGCCTGCGCGCCCGCGCCGGCACCGCCCGCGGCAACCAGTTCAAGGACGACCATTCAAGCCCCGCCGGCCAGCGCTCCACCGCACGGCCCCGTCGTGCAGCCCGTCACCGCGGCCGAACTCGGCACGACCTGGCGTCCCGGCTGCCCGGTCCCGCCCGAGCAGCTGCGCCGCGTCGAACTCGACTACGTCGGCTTCGACAATCAGATCCACCGCGGCGCACTGGTGGTCAACGAGGCGCTGGTGGCCGACGTGATCGCGATCTTCGGCGACCTGCAGCGCCAGCGCTACCCGATCGCGAGGATGCAGACCGTCGACCACTACCCGAAGGCCGACGACGAACTGTCGATGCAGGACAACAACACCTCGGCGTTCAACTGCCGGCCGATGCCCTCGGGGACCAGTTGGTCACTGCACGCCTACGGCCGCGCCATCGACCTCAACCCGCTGATCAACCCGTACATCACCAAATCCGGTGACCTGCAACCCAAAACGGCTGCGGCCTACCTCGACCGCTCCCGCACCGATCCGGGCATCCTGCATGCCGGCGATCCGGCGGTGCGGGTGTTCACCGACCGGGGCTGGACCTGGGGCGGTGGCTGGCATGACCCGATCGACTACCAGCACTTCGAGCGCCGCTGAGTTACGGCGCGAGGAACGCAATCGGTGGTGCCGGGGCCAGATCCGCGTTGACGTTGCCGATCACCGAGTAATCCCCTTCGACGGACACCGCACGGATCCCGGAACCGGGGCTCAGGTCCAGCGAGTTGAGGTTCACCCAAACGATGTTCGGGCTCAGCGTCGACTCGAAGTAGTACACCTTGTTCGTCGAGTCGGCCACCGAGCGCCAGTAGGTTGGTGCGAGGTTCGGGTGCTCCGCGTCGCCCACCCCCCACGGCGTCGAGACGTTGCGGATCACGCTCAAAACACCTGCCACCGCTTGCCGTTCATCGGTGGTCGGCGGCAGCTTGCTCAGGTAGTACGACGCGCGGACGAACCTGTCGGCCGACTGGATGGAGCCGGGCAGGTCTTTGGTGCGGTCCCGGTTCTCCCACTGCGCGTTGAGCGCGAGTTGCTGGTCGTAGGTGGGGCTGTTGGTCATCACCTGGTACTGGCGGCCGTGGTGAACGACCACTTTGCCGTCGAGGAACTCGAAGATCGCCGAGTCGCCACTGGCGTCGTTGATCGAGAGGTGGACTGTCGGTATGCGGCTTTTGTCGGGACCGAACTTGGCCGGCACGATGTAGATCGCCGGATTGCTGAAGGCGTCGACCACCTCGTTAACCGTCGAGAACATGGTCAGCACGTACTGCACCCACCCGCCGATCGACAGCCGCGGCCGGTTGTCCGTCGGCGGCGGCGGGAACTCCGACTCGCTGAGATAGAGCAGATTGGCCACCAGTCCGGTCTCGTTCATCCCGTCGAACACGGCGTCGATCTGGCCGCCGGGATCGATGCTGCCCGCGACCTGGATGGCGCCGTATTTGGAGGTCCACGTCAGCGAGTTCACCCCGCCCGCTCCGTCCTGGGTCAGGCCGCGGGGGATCGCGTAGAGGTGGGAGTTGAAGGAGTAGGGCCAGTCCATGGAGCGTCCGGTGATGACCATGCCGTCCGGGCCGAGCCAGGTCACCCGGCTGCAGGCGTTGGCCGCCGAGGCGGCGAGGGCCAGCAGGAAACCCACGGCGGCCAGCACGGCCCCGAGTCGGTGCAGGTATCGATGCGTCACGCGGGTGATCATCGGGGAACTCGATCCGCTGGGGAGCCGTTTGGCGCAAGTAGGGTGACCGGGTGAGCGACCGGGACCGTCTCCGCTGGGACGAGCGGTATGCGAGCCGGGGTGCGCCCGCGCCGGAGGCGATCGGCCCGCCGGCGGTCTTCGCCCCGCACGCCGCGGCGTTCCCGGCCGGGGGCAACGCGCTCGACCTGGCCTTCGGGCAGGGCGCCACCGCGGTGTGGCTGGCCCGGCGCGGCCTGAGCGTCCGCGGCCTGGACGTGTCCCCGGTGGCACTCGAGCAGGCCCGCGACCTGGCCGCGCGCGCCGGTGTCGCGGAGCGCTGCCATTTCGAGGTCGTCGACCTCGACGACGGCCTGCCGCCGGGGCCGCCGGCCGATGTGATCGTGTGTCACCGCTTCCGGGACCGTCGGCTGGACCGGGCCATCACCGACCGCCTGGTACCGGGCGGGCTGCTGGCCATCAGCGTGCTCAGCGCGGTGGGCGCCGCCCCCGGGCCGTTCCGCGCCGAGCCGGGCGAGCTGAGGGCGGCGTTCGCCGACCTGACCGTCATCGCCGCCGGGGAGGGCGATGGCGAGGCCTGGCTGCTGGCCCACCGGGCGCCGCTGGTAGACCGTCATCATGAGTGAGCGCGACGACCGAGGGGACATCGGCGAACTGCTGATCCGCTACGCCACCGGCATCGACCGGCGCGACTGGCCGCTGTTCCGCACCGTGTTCACCGCCGACTGCGAACTGGACTACGGCGAGATCGGTCAGTGGCACGGCGTGGACGCCGTCACCGAGTTCATGCAACTCGCGCATGCCGCCGCCGGCCACACCATGCACCGGATCACCAACCGGACCGTCGAGTTGGACGGCGACCGGGCCGCGGCGCGCAGCTACGTCGACGGGCTGATCATGGCCGCCGACAACCGCAGCGGGGTGAACGCGGTCGGCTTCTACGACGACGAGATCGTGCGGACACCGCAAGGCTGGCGGATCGCCCGCCGGCGGTTCACCCCGGTCCGGGTGACGACAGTGGGCGGAGACTGAGGACGTGACGACATTCGTGGAGCGGTACGGGCCGTGGGCGCTGGTGGCGGGAGCATCCGATGGTGTCGGCGCCGCGTTCGCCGGTGAGCTGGCCGACCGCGGCCTCAACGTGGTCCTGCTGGCCCGGCGGCAACAGGTGCTCGACGAGGTCGCCGCCGAGATCGCCCGGCGGACCGGCGTGCAAACCCGAACGCTCGCAGTCGATCTCGCGGAGCCGGGGGCGGCGGCGCGGGTCATCGACGCGACCGACGACATCGACGTCGGCTTCCTGGTCTACTGTGCCGGCGCCGATCCGGACTTCAGGCCGTTCCTCGCCGGCCCGGTCGGTGCCGCGGAGTCGATGATCCAGCGCAACTGCGTGGTGCCGGTGCAGTTGTGTCACCACTTCGCCGGTCCGATGGCGCGGCGCGGCCGGGGCGGAATCGTGATCTTCGGCTCGGGCGCCGGATTCGCGGGCGGGCCCAACATGGTGGCCTACGGGGCGACGAAGGCGTTCGACATGGTCTTCGCCGAAGCGCTGTGGACCGAACTGCACGACCGCGGCGTCGACGTGCTGGGCCTGATCCTGGGCAAGACCGACACCCCGGCGCTGCGCAAACTCGAGCACAGCCGGGGCCAGATCCCGTCCGAAGACCACCCCGCCAAGGATGCGGTGCCGGCCGGTGAGGTCGTCGCCGAGGCGTTCGCCAACCTGACCAACGGCCCGACGCACCTGGTCGGCGACCAGATGCGCGCCCTGGCCCAGTTGATGGGCGCGATGACCCGCAACGACGCCGTCAAGCTGATCGCGCAGGCCACCGCCGCCGCGATGGGCACCGTGGAACAGGGAGGTGCGTGATGACGGAGCTGACCAGGCTCGGTGTGCAGGATGCGCTGTGGCTGGAGATGGACCGCCCGAACAACCTGATGGTCGTCGACTCGGTGGTATGGACCGCCGAGCCGCTGGACTTCGACAAGGTCCGGGCCGTCGTCACCGAGCGGCTGATCGAGCGCTACCCGGTCTTTCGCAGCCGCGCGGTCAAGGACGACGACGGTGCGTGGTGCTGGGAGCCGTTCGCGGACTTCGACTTCGACGACCACGTTCGGATCGTCAACCTGAAGAAGCCCAGCGACCCGCGCTCACTGCAGGCCGTCGTGGCGGCCCACCGCACCGAGATGCTCGACCGCAATCTGCCGCTGTGGCAGGCGATCTGGATACGCCGCTACCGCAAGGGCAGCGCCATGATCCTGCGCACCCACCACGCCATCGCCGACGGCATGCGGATGGTCCAGCTCTCGATGAGCCTGTTCGACGCCTCCCCGCAGGGCGGGCCGATCATGGCGCCGGCGGTGAAACAGGTTGCCGCCCAGCCGCATCCGCCCGGCCAGCCGTTGAGGCAGCGGCTGCGGTCCGCCGCCGGGGAGGCAGCCCGCACGGCGGGCGACGCGGTCTCCCGCATCACCGGTGCGGTCGGTGCGGTCGCCGAGGCCCCGCAGTTGCTGGCACGAGCCGGACAGTTGGGGCGCTACGCGTTGCGGAACCCGGTCGGGGTCGGCAACACCTTGTTCAATGCGGCGCAGGTGACCGGCGCCGGCGTGGCCCGCAACGTGCGGGCGGCCCTGCCCGGCGGTGGGTCGCTGGTCGACTTCTTCTCCGCGGCGCCCGGCGACGTCGACACCCTGCGCAAACTGCTGGTGGGCACCCGCAACGACGTGACGCTGTGGACCGGAACCGCCGGTGAGGAGAAGAGCGTCGCGTGGTCGGAGCCGCTGTCACTGGCGGCGGTCAAAGCCGTCGCCGGGGCCAATCGTTGCACCGTCAACGACGTGCTGGTGGCGACCGTCGCCGGCACCCTCCGCAACTACCTGGTCGCGCACGGGGCGCGCTGCTCGTCGGTGACGTTCATGGTGCCGGTGAACCTCAAACCGCTGGACCT
>JAGQTW010000269.1 GCA_020438785.1 Mycobacterium sp.
GCCTCCTCGACCATCAGCCACTGCGAGCCCGACCAGGCGCCCTGGCAGCCGAGCGCGAGCGCCGCGGCGATCTGCTGACCGCTGCCGATACCGCCTGCGGCCAGCACCGGGCGCGGTGCGACCTCCTTGACAACCTGCGGCCACAGCACGATCGAGCCGACCTCGCCGCAGTGGCCGCCGCCCTCACCGCCCTGGGCGATGATGATGTCGACGTCGGCCTCGGCGTGCTTGCGGGCCTGAGCGGGGGAGCCGCACAGCGCCGCGACCTTGCGACCGGACTCATGGATGTGCTTGATCATGTCGACGGGCGGGGTGCCCAGTGCATTGGCGATCAGCGTGACCTTGGGGTGCCGCAGCGCCACCTCCACCTGCGGGGTGGCGGTGGCCTCGGTCCAGCCCAGCAGCTGCAGGGCGTGCGAATCGGCGTCCGAGGTGGGGACCCCATGGTCGGCCAGCAGCTTCTTGGCGAAGTCGAGATGCTGCTGGGGCACCATCTTCTTGAGCATGTCGGCGAGCTCGTCACCGGACATGTTGGTGTCCATGCCCTCGTACTTGTTGGGGATGACGATGTCGACGCCGTAGGGATGGTCGCCGATGTTGTCGTCGATCCAGGCGCACTCGATCTCGAGTTGCTCGGGGGTGAATCCGACCGCTCCGAGCACCCCGAAGCCGCCGGCCTTGCTGACGGCGACGACGACGTCGCGGCAATGGGTGAAGGCGAAGATCGGGAACTCGATGCCGAGCTCGTCGCAGAGGGCAGTGTGCATGACCGGCTCCTAGCGGGCGGTGGGCGACTGGAACGTGTTCTAGTTTAGTACGTCCGCACCCCCGCAAGTCCAGGGTGCTCCGCCCACGGGCCGACGAATACCTATCGACCCAGGTGGGCCAGCCGGAGCGCGAGCAGCAGGAGGATCGCGGCGAAGCAGACGAGGTGGTCGCGCAGGATGGCGCGGGCCAGGCGGCTCTGTTCTGTCGCGTCGCCGTCGCGGCGGCCCAACCGCACCGCGTTGGGCACGGTGCGGGACAGCGCGAGCACAACGGGCCCGCCGGCCAGCACGCCGGAGGCGGCCGACAACCAGCCGGGGCCCTCGCCGCGTGCGGCGGCGGCGACGAGGGCGCCGAGCAGCACCACCATCACGACCGCGATCAACCTGCCCATCGGCTGCGATGTGGTGGTCGCCCGGTGGTAGTACGCCGAGATCGAGGACAACACCGATTCGGGGAGTTGCTCGCCGCGGTTCCGATGCCGGGCGCACTGGGTGTCGAAGATCAGGTCCATCCACAGCACCGCGAGCAGAAATCCGCTGCCCGCCAACACCAGACCGGACGTCACCGACATCGCGCCTCCCCACGACCCACCATCAGCGCCACCGCGTGGTCACGAAGACACGGTGCCACTCGACGAGGACCCCGACCGCAGTACCGTCGAAATCGTGCTCAGAGCCGAGCACAGATCGAGGACAGCAGACCATCATGGCGGCCCGGAGACCACGACCGCACCGGCGACTACTGGCAACCGCCGTGGCCATCGGAACTCTCCCCGGCGCACTGATCCCGGCGGTCGAGGATCTGGTGACCCCGCCGCCGGCCGACATCGCGGCCGGACCACCGTGCGTGAACGGCGTGGTCCCGATGAACCCCTACATCGTCAACTGCAACCTGCCGCCGCGCGGTCCCCACATCCGTGGGGCGGCGCCGGACGCCGGCGCGATCATCGCCTGCCGGCACATCCCGGTCTGCATCTCGTATTACGTCAACTATCCGGGCCAGTCGATCGTGCCCGGGCTGATGCCCTGACCGATCAGACGGTGTCGGAGCGGACGCCGGGCCGGTTGCCGACCAGTAGCGCTCCGGCCACCCCGAGCACCCCGATGACCGCCAGCGGGATCGACCACGCCCGCCGCTGCGAGACCGACGACTGGCACTGTGCGACGTAATCCGTGTGCGGCACCACCTCGTTGAGGATCGGCACGTTGGCCACCGTCTTGCTGTTCGCCTCGCGGGCCCCGGACAGATCGGCCGCGACGGCGTTGCCGCAGCCGATGCTGCCGCCGTTGCCGTCCGATATCGACACCGGCACCAGCAGCGCGATCACTCCGACAACCAGGAGCACCGCCGCAATCCCCAGAACCAACCGCCGCACCGTCATGCTCGCCTCGCTTCTTCCTCACCCGGATCGTCCCGGGACCCGTCGAATCGGTGCGCTGACTACCCGGACCTACCGGCGGCCAAACGTCGTGAGTGCAGCGTCGCGACCAGCAACACGACGGTCGCGATGCCGCTGAGCGGCGCCGATATCGCGTGCGCGGTCTCCCGGTCCGGGTTCCCGCATCCGGCTCGTTCTAAGGCCCCTCGTTCTAAGGCCCTGCGTACAAGGCGATTTCGCTGACCAGCGGCAAGTCCAGCGTGGTGCGGATGCCGGGCGGGGCGGCGAGCACCGCCGGGATGGCGTTGACGACGCGAGCGGCGCCCGCGGCGATGGCCGCGTGATTGTGGTCGCCCTTGGTGCTGGTCGGGCAGATGTCCACGACATAGGACGGTTCACCGGTGATCTCCACCCGGTAGGAGCCGCCCTCCTGGGCGGGTTGTGCCCAGTCAGGTCGCAGGTCGCCGCGCACCCGGGTGACGTGTTCGACGACGATCACCGGGTGATCGCCGACCATCCCCTTGATCTCGAACCGGACGGCGGCCACGCCGCCCTCGGGGATGTGGCCGGCGGCGATGTCGAACGCCTCGGGGGCGGGCTCGCGCTCGTAGCTCTCGGTGATCGAGTCCAGGGTGATGTTCAGCCCGGCCGCCAACTGCCGGATCGCGCACCCCCAGGCGACGCTCAGCACCCCGGGCTGGAACAGCATGGGCACCTCGTCGAGCGGCTGGCCGAAGCCCATCACGTCGAACATGACCGTCGCGCCGTCGTAGGTGGCGTAGTCGGCGATCTCCATGCAGCGCACCTGCTCGATGCTCGCGCAGGTGCTGGCGAACGCCAGCGGGATCAGGTCGGTGATGAAGCCCGGATCCACACCGTTGATGTAGATGCTCGAATTGCCCTGTCGCGCAGCCTCTTCCAGCGGGGCGATGTACTTGTCGGGCATTACCCCCCAGGGGTACTGCAGCACACCGGGGGAGGTGCCGACGACGTTGATGCCGGCGGCGGCGATCTTGTACACGTCGGCCATCGCCTGCGGCATCCGGTTGTCGCCCATCGCGCAGTACACGGCACAGTCCGGGTTGGTGGCCAGCGCGGCGTCGAGGTCCTTGGTGGCGGTGATCCCGGTGACCACATCCAGCCCGGCCAGCTCGCCGGCGTCCCTACCGACCTTCTCATCGGCGGAGACCACCAGCCCGGTGAGCTCGAAGGCCGGGTTGGCGACCAGCTCGGACAGCGCCAGCCGGCCGACGTTCCCGGTGCCGATGTGGACGACGCGGATGGCCATGGTTCTCCTCACAGTCTTGATGCGGTCAGCCCAGTATGCGCACTCGGCGGCGGAACTGGAACAGGTTCTATTTTCCGGCCCGGGCTGCGGTAGCCTGTCGCGTCATGGGACGCGTAGACGACAAGGTGGCGATCATCACGGGCGGCGCGCAGGGGATGGGAGCCGCCGACGCGCGGCTGCTCGTCGCCGAGGGCGCCAAGGTGGTGATCGGCGACATCCTCGACGAGAAGGGTGAGGCGCTGGCCGCCGAACTCGGTGCCGCCGCGCGCTACGTCCACCTCGACGTCAGCGACGAGGAGCAGTGGCAGGCCGCCGTCGACACCGCCGTCAAGGAGTTCGGCAAGGTAAACGTCCTGGTGAACAACGCCGGCATCGTGCAGGTGGGACCGCTGAAATCCCTCGACGTGGAGAAATGGAACCGGGTGCTCGCCGTCAACCTCACCGGCGCGATGCTGGGCATCAAGGCCGTGCTCGGCCCGATGAAGGAGGCCGGCGGCGGCTCGATCATCAACGTCTCCTCGATCGAGGGCATGCGCGGCGCCTCGTGGGTGCACAGCTACGTCGCCTCCAAGTGGGGCCTGCGCGGCCTGACCAAGTCGGCCGCCCTGGAACTGGCATCGGACAACATCCGGGTGAACTCGCTGCACCCCGGCTTCATCCGCACCCCGATGACCAGGCACTTCCCCGACGACATGGTGAGCGCCCCGCTGGGGCGCCCCGGCCGGCCCGAGGAGGTGGCGACGTTCGTGGTGTTCCTGGCCAGCGACGAGTCGTCGTTCTCCACCGGCTCGGAGTACGTGGTCGACGGCGGGCTGATCACCGACGTTCCGCACCGGGCGTTGCCCTAGCCCCTGTCGTTGCGGCGCACCCGCAGCGCCAGCGAGCCGAACGCCGCGCCCAGCGCGGCGCGGCCCAGCGCCGGGAAGTGGCCGATGGCGTTGGCCGCCCCGCCGCGGCCGCCCGGGATGCTCAGCTGCAGCACCGGCCAGTTGTGCGCGGCGGCCTTCGCCGCCAGGCCGGCCCGCGGGTTCACCGGCCGCGGATGACCGACGAGCGCCATCAGCGCGGCGTCCTCGTCGCCGTCGGCGTAGAAATAGCTGCGCCCCAGCTCCACCCCGTTGCGTTCGCAGAACTGTTGTGCCGCAGCGGCTTTCTGGTGTCCCCAGATGATCGGGCGGTTGACCCGGCCGGTCAGCAGGCCGGTGTCGTCGAGTTCGAAGGTGTTGCACAAGACGTTGGTGATGCCCAGCGCCCTGGCGACCGGCTCGGCGTGGATGGTCAGGGCCGAGGAACTGAGCACCACGGTGTGACCGCGGGCCTGATGGGCCTTGACGATCTCCCGCATCACCGGATACACCCGGGCCGACACCTGCTCGGTGTACAGCCGCTCGCCGACCGCGTCGAGTTCGGCCAGCGACTCGCCGCGCAGGTAGCCCGCCGCCCGCACCAGCAGCCGCTCGAACTGCATCCGGCCAAGCTTGTAGCGCAGCGAGGCCTCGAC
>JAGQTW010000270.1 GCA_020438785.1 Mycobacterium sp.
TTCCTGGGCCGCTACCTGGTGCTGGAATGGCTGGAGCGGCTCGCGCCGGTCGGCGGGACGCTGATCTGCCTGGTCCGCGGCGACTCCGACGAGACCGCACGTCGGCGCCTCGAGCGCATCTTCGACACCGGAGATGCCACCCTGCTGGCCCAGTTCCGGGCGCTGGTCGGCGCTGGCCGGCTGCGGGTCATCGCCGGCGACAAGGGCCGGTTGAATCTGGGCCTAGATGAATCACGATGGGCCGAGTTGGCCGAATCCGTTGATCTGATTGTGGATTCCGCTGCTCTGGTCAACGGCGCGCTGCCCTACAGCGAGCATTTCGGCCCGAACGTGGTGGGCACCGCCGAGCTGATCCGGTTGGCGATCACCACCAAGCTGAAGGCCTTCACCTATGTCTCGACCGCCAGCGTGGGCGACGAGATTGAGGAGGGGGCATTCACCGAAGACGCCGACATCAGGATCGTCGCAGCGTCCCGCACCAACGGGGGTGGTTACTCCAATGGCTACGCCAACAGCAAGTGGGCCGGCGAGGTGTTGCTGCGGGAGGCCCATGACCTGTGCGGGTTGCCGGTAGCGGTGTTCCGCTCTGGGATGATCATGGCCGACCCGCGGTTCACCGGGCAGCTCAACCTGTCCGACATGGTGACTCGGATGATCTACAGCGTGATGCTGACCGGGGTGGCGCCGGCCTCGTTCTATCAGCGCGGGGCCGACGGTCAGCGGCGGCGGGCGCATTTCGACGGGCTGCCGGTGGGCTTCGTCGCCGAGGCCGTCACCACATTGGGTGCTGAGGCCAAGGAGGGCTTCACCACCTACCACGTGATGAACACACACGACGACGGCATCGGCATCGACGAGTACGTGGACTGGCTCATCGAGGCCGGCTACCCGATCGAACGGGTGGAGGACTTCGGCGATTGGGTGCATCGGTTCCATGCGGGCCTGGCGGCCCTACCCGAACAGCAGCGGCAAAACAGCGCGCTGCAGATGCTGCTGATCTTGCTACACGGCAATCATGACGTGCAGGCGCCCGAGCCCACTCTGGCCTCGTTCGCCCCCACCGACAGATTTGAGGCTGCCGTGCGGGCCGCCCACATCGGCGCCGAGGGCGTCGTTCCGCACGTCACCCCGGAGATCATTATCAAATACGTCACCGACCTCAAACTCCTCGGACTGCTCTAGGGCCGAACTCCCAGGGCTTTCTACCAAAGCGAATGCCCTGGTAGTCCCAAGGCAATGATGAGCTTTTGCGGCCCACCTGGCCTACCCTGGTGTCTTCACCGGGCCTGCGCCTGCGGGTCTGCACTATCGATAACCGCTGGAGGTTTGAGAGATGACGACCTTGTCGATTCGTGGTCGGACGCTGATCTACGGAGCGGTCGCGTTGGCTATTGCGCTCACCCCGGCGGTCGCCGTCTTCGCCAATTACAGCGCCCCGACACCGCGGGTGCTGGCATGTCAGGAGACCGAGACCGAGGACAGCTTCTCGATGAACTGCGCCCCGACCGTCATTCCCGACACCAGCGACAACCTGACCGAGGCGGAGGTCGCCCAGCCCGGCTGGAACTCGGGGCCCGGCGGGGAACACGGCCACGGCAGCCAGTAACCGATGTGTCGAGCCGATGACGAGCGGCCGCAGCACGCTCAATTGGCACTTCGGTCGGATTCGGGCGGTCCCACCCGCCCGCGCAGCAAACAGGTGCAGTGGGCACACCGGGACAGACTGGAGGAGGGACTCATGGAACTGATATCGCCGACCGATTCGATGTTTCTGTTGGCCGAGTCGCGTGAGCACCCGATGCATGTGGGCGGGCTGCAGCTATTCGAACCGCCGGAGGGCGCCGGACCGGATTTCGTCCGGGAGATCTACGAGTCGCTGATCACCCGCGAGGACGTCCAGCCGACCTTCCGCAAACATCCCGCCGAGTTGCTCGGCGGCATCGCCAACATCGCGTGGTCGTTCGACCGCGACCTCGACCTCGAATACCACCTGCGCCGCTCCGCGCTGCCGTCGCCCGGGCGGGTCCGCGAACTGCTCGAGCTCACCTCGCGGCTGCACGGCACCCTGCTCGACCGGCACCGGCCGCTGTGGGAGGCGCACCTGGTCGAGGGTCTGGCCGACGGTCGATTCGCCGTGTACACCAAGGTGCACCACGCGCTGCTCGACGGCGTCACGGCGATGAAGACCATGCGCCGAGCGTTGTCGATCGACCCGCAGGACACCGACCTTCGGGTGCCCTGGGGGCTGCCCCCGCGCACCCGCAGCAAGGCCAAGCCGCGCTCGTCCCGGCTGGGTGAGCTGGCGCGGATCGCGGGATCGGTTGCCGCACTTGGTCCTTCGGCGCTCACCCTGGCCCGGGCCGCGCTGCTGGAACAGCAGCTGACCCTTCCTTTCGAGGCGCCCAAGACCATGCTCAACGTGCCCATCGGTGGTGCGCGTCGATGCGCCGCGCAGTCCTGGCCCATCAAGCGGGTCGTCGCGGTCAAGGAGGCCACCGGCGTCACCCTCAACGATGTCGTACTCGCCATGTGCGCCGGCGCGCTGCGCGCCTACCTGATCGAGCAGAATGCGCTGCCGGACCGGCCGCTCATCGCGATGGTTCCGGTGAGCCTGCGCTCCGAGAACGACACCTCCAGCGGAGGCAACATGGTCGGCACCATCCTGTGCAGCCTCGCCACCGACGTTGAGGACCCGGCGGAACGTTTGGACACCATCCACGCGTCGGCGCGGGGCAACAAGGAAGTGTTCTCCCAGCTCCCACGGCTGCAGCAGTTCGCGTTGTCCGCTTTCAACATGGCGCCGCTGACGCTGGCGCTGGTGCCACCGTTGGCCGCGGCAGCCCAGCCGCCGTTCAACATCGTGATCTCCAACGTGCCCGGGGCCCGGGAACCGCTGTACTGGAAGGGCGCCCGCCTCGACGGCAACTATCCGATGTCGATCGCCCTGGACGGTCAGGCGCTGAACATCACACTGTCGAACAACGCCGACAATCTCGACTTCGGACTGGTCGGGTGCCGGCGCAGCGTGCCGCACCTGCAGCGGCTGTTGGGGCACCTCGAGGATGCGCTCACCGGCCTGGAAGAAGCGGTCGGGGTCTAGCACAAACGGAAACGGCGGCGACCCCTCAGGTCGCCGCCGTTTCGCTCGGGGGTACCGCTACGGGCAGGTCACTTCGATTTCGAAGGGCTTGGTGACCGGCGCCATCGGGTTGGCCATGTCGATACCGGTGGCCGTTCCGCTCACCTTGATGTTGTTGCCGTCCTTGGTGGCGGTGGCGGCCGCCCCGCCGGGCACGCCCTCCTGGTAGCCGAGCGTCACGCCGTTGACGTTGCCCAGGCCGACGGAATGCACGACCGATGCGTCCGGCGCCATCACGACGGCGATGCCGGTGGCCGCCTCGCCGATGGCGATGTTGTAGTTGCCGCCCGCCGTGGCGCACACGACCTGGCCGTTGATGTTCTGCGGCTGGCCGTCGATGGTGACCTTCGCGCTGCCCGCGCCGGCACTGGCGGTCGCCGTGCCCGAACTGGCGGTCACGGCCGAGGTCTCGCTGGCCGCCGACGTTGCCGAACTCGTCGCCTCGGTTTTCTTCTCCTCCTTGGAACAGCCGGACATTCCGGCGACCACAACAGCGGCGCCGGCCACCGCGACCACAAAGCCACGCTTCACCGATTTCTCCTTTGTTGAAGTGATCCGTCAATGCCGGATCATCGAAAGCAGTATCGTTCGCCGTTCGCCGACGGTCCTGGAAATTGGCGAATCCGTCGGACAATCGCAGCTGTGCCGAAACCGTTGTCGGCCACGCCTTTGCGAGGTCAACGGTGGTGCCGCGGGGAAGATGAGAAGTTTCTTAGGTCGGTGCGGCCCCGAGCGCACTCCCGGTGCCTTGGTTGAATACCTGCGTGACTGAGCGCCCGTTCTTCACCGTCGAGGCCGAACTGCGCGGCCGGCGCGGGCGCACCGGCGTCATCCACACCCCGCACGGCGACATCCACACGCCGGCCTTCATCGCCGTCGGCACCAAGGCGACCGTCAAGGCGGTGCTGCCCGAGACCATGCGCGACCTCGGGGCCCAGGCGGTGCTGGCCAACGCCTACCACCTGTACCTGCAGCCCGGCCCGGACATCGTCGACGAGGCCGGCGGCCTCGGAGCGTTCATGAACTGGCCCGGCCCGACGTTCACCGACAGCGGCGGGTTCCAGGTGCTCTCGCTGGGGGCGGGTTTCCGCAAGGTGCTCGCGATGGACGTCGACCGGGTGCAGGCCGACGACATCATCGCCGAGGGCAAACAACGGCTGGCCCACGTCGACGACGACGGCGTGACGTTCACCTCGCATCTCGACGGCTCCACCCACCGGTTCACCCCGGAGGTGTCGATGGGCATCCAGCACCAGATCGGCGCCGACATCATCTTCGCCTTCGACGAGCTGACCACCCTGGTCAACACCCGGGGCTATCAGGAGCAGTCGGTGGCCCGCACCCACGCCTGGGCGCAGCGCTGCCTGGACGAACACCGACGGCTGACCGCCGCGCAACCCGACCGGCCCCGCCAGGCGCTGTTCGGCGTGGTGCAGGGCGCGCAGTACGAGGACCTACGCAGGCAGGCCGCCCGGGGGCTGGAGACCATCGTCGACGCGCAGGGCCGCGGATTCGACGGGTACGGCATCGGCGGTGCGCTGGAGAAGCAGAACCTGGCGACCATCGTCGGCTGGTGCATCGACGAGCTGCCGGACGCCAAACCCCGGCACCTGCTCGGCATCAGCGAGCCCGACGACCTGTTCGCCGCCGTCGCCGCCGGCGCCGACACCTTCGACTGCGTCTCTCCCTCGCGGGTCGCCCGCAACGCCGCCGTGTACTCCGCGGGCGGCCGGTTCAACATCACCGGCGCGAGGTACCGCCGCGACTTCGGCCCCATCGACGCCGAATGCGACTGCTACACCTGCGCCCACTACACCCGGGCCTATCTGCATCACCTGTTCAAGTCCAAGGAGATCCTGTCGGCCACGCTGTGCACCATCCACAACGAGCGTTTCGTCATCCGGCTGGTGGATCGGATCCGGGCGGCGATCGTCGCCGACGAGTTCGACGAGCTGCGCGAGGACGTCTTAGGCCGGTATTACCCGACGCCTGCAGAATAGGGGGATGACCGCTCCCGCCGAGCCGCAGGCGCTGCTGGTGCAGCTGCTCGACCCGTCGCACCGGGCCGACCCCTACCCGCTGTACCGGCAGGTACGCGAACAGGGCCCGCTGCAGATGCCCGAATCCAACCTGCATGTCTTCTCCGGCTTCGCCCACTGCGACGAGGTGCTGCGCCACCCCTCCTCGTGCAGCGACCGGCTCAAGTCGACGGTCGCCCAGCGCGCGATCGCCGCCGGCGAGGAGCCGCGACCGTTCGGCACGCCGGGGTTTCTCTTCCTGGACCCGCCCGACCACACCCGGCTGCGCAAGCTGGTCAGCAAGGCGTTCTCGCCCCGGGTCGTCAAGGCCCTCGAACCCGATATCGTCGCGATGGTCGACGGGCTGCTGGACAAGGTGGCCGCCGCGGGCTCGTTCGAGGTCATCGAGGATCTCGCCTATCCGCTGCCGGTCGCGGTGATCTGCCGGCTGCTGGGCGTGCCGATCGAGGACGAGCCGCAGTTCAGTTGGGCTTCGGCGCTGCTGGCCCAGGGCCTGGACCCGTTCATCGCGTTCACCGGGCAGTCGCATGGTTTCGAAGAGCGGCTGGAGGCAGGGCAGTGGCTGCGGGGGTACCTGCGCGACCTGCTCGAGCGCCGGCGTGCGGAACCCGCCGACGACCTGATGTCGGGGTTGATCTCGGTCGAGGAGGCCGGTGACCAACTCACCGAGTCCGAGATCATCGCCACCTGCAACCTGCTGCTGATCGCCGGGCACGAGACGACGGTGAACCTGATCGCCAACGCGGCGCTGGCCTTGCTGCGCCATCCCGACCAGTGGCGGGCGCTCGGCGCCGACCCCGGTCGCGCCGCGGCGGTCATCGAGGAGACACTGCGCTTCGACCCACCGGTGCAACTCGTCGGCCGAATCGCCGGTGCCGACATGGTGATCGGCTCCGAGGGCGGCGCCGGCATCGAAGTCCCCAAGGGCGACACCATGATGCTGCTGCTGGCCGCCGCCCACCGCGATCCCGCGGTGACCGAACGACCCGACGAGTTCGACCCCGACCGGGCCGCCATCCGCCATCTGGCGTTCGGGCACGGACCGCACTTCTGCCTCGGTGCGCCGCTGGCGCGGATGGAGGCGACCGTGGCACTCGCCGCCGCCGCGCGGCGTTTCCCCTACGCTCGCCTCGACGGGGAACCGGCCTATAAGCCGAACGTGACGCTGCGCGGGATGTCGGAGTTGGGCGTCTCGGTGTAAATTTCGCGCATGAAAATTTTGCTGGTGGGCGCGGGTGGCGTGGGCTCGGCGTTCTGCGCGATCGCGGCGCGGCGGGACTTCTTCGAACACATCGTGGTGGCCGACTACGACGAGGCCAAGGCGCGTGAGGCCGCGGAGGCGGTGAAGGACTCGCGGTTCTCCTCGACCCGCGTCGACGCCAGTTCGGCCGACGACGTCGCCGCGCTGATCCGCGAGCACGGCATCACCCACGTGGTCAACGCCGTCGACCCGCGGTTCGACATGCCGATCTTCAACGGCTCGCTGGCCGGCGGTGCGGACTATCTCGACATGGCGATGAGCCTGTCGCAGCGCCACCCCGACCAGCCCTACGAGCTGACCGGGGTGAAGCTGGGCGACGAACAGTTCGAGTCCGAGCCGGACTGGATCGCGGCGGGCCGGCTGGCGCTCGTCGGGTTCGGGGTGGAACCCGGGCTGGCCAACGTCTTCGCGCGCTACGCATCGGACTTCCTGTTCGGCGAGATCGACGAACTCGGCGTGCGCGACGGCGCCAACCTGACCGTCGAGGGCTATGAGTTCGCGCCGTCGTTCTCCATCTGGACCACCATCGAGGAGTGCCTGAACCCGCCCGTCATCTGGGAGAAGGACCGGGGCTGGTTCACCACGCCGCCGTTCAGCGAGCCGGAGGTGTTCGACTTCCCCGAGGGCATCGGCCCGGTCGAGTGCGTCAACGTCGAGCACGAAGAGGTGCTGCTGATGCCGCGCTGGATCGAGTGCAAGCGCGCGACCTTCAAGTACGGACTCGGTGACGAGTTCATCGAGGTGCTCAAGGTGCTGCACAAGCTCGGCCTGGACCGCACCGAGAAGGTGAAGGTCGGTGGGGCTGAGGTCAGCCCGCGGGACGTGGTGGCGGCCTGCCTGCCCAACCCGGCGACCCTCGGCCCGCAGATGAAGGGCAAGACCTGCGCCGGGCTGTGGGTGACCGGCAAGGACAAGGACGGCAACCCGCGCTCCACCTACCTGTACCACGTCGTGGACAACGAGTGGTCGATGAAGGAGTACGGCCACCAGTGTGTGGTCTGGCAGACGGCGATCAATCCCGTTGTGGCGCTTGAGCTTCTCGCTAACGGAACCTGGAGCGGTGTCGGCGTGCTGGGTCCGGAGTGCTTCGACTCGGTGCCATTCCTGGAACTGCTGACGGCCTACGGCTCGCCGTGGGGCCAGATGGAGTTGAAGCCCTAGCGATAGATCCACGGATCGCGCGGCAGGTGGGCCGGATCGAACCCTTCCAGCAGTTCGTCGATGCTGCTCGCGGGCCGGCCCAGTGACGCGCTGATCAGGGTGAACGCCCGGTCGACGCCCAATTCGGCGAGGGTGACGGCGCCGTCGCGCTTGGCCAGCCGTTTGCCCTCGTGGTTGAGCACCAGTGGCACGTGGGCGTACACCGGCTGCGGGTGGCCCAGCAACTCGGCGAGGTAGGCCTGACGGGGCGACGAGGACAACAGGTCGTCACCGCGCACCACCTGGTCGATACCGGCCAGCGCGTCGTCGACGACCACGGCGAGGTTGTAGGCGGGCACGCCGTCGCCGCGGCGTAGCACGAAGTCGTCGACCACCCCGGTGTAGCTGCCGTGCAGTAGGTCGGTCACGGTGTATTCGACCGTGTCGGAACGTAATCGGAGCGCCGGCGGACGGGCTGCACGCCGGGCGTCCCGCTCGGTCTCACCGAGGTCCCGGCAGGTGCCCGGGTAGGTGCCCTCCGGGGCGTGCGGTGCTCGCGGGGCGCTGAGGATGTCCCTTCTGCTGCAATAGCATTCGTAGACCAGCCCACGGGCGATCAGCGCGTCGACCACGGCGTCGTAGCGGTCGCGGTGCCGGGATTGCCACTCCGGTTCGTCGTCGGCGGTGACGCCGATCGCCGCCAGGTCCGCCAGTTGGCGCCGGGCGATGTCGTCGTGGGTGCGATCGTCGAGGTCCTCCACCCGCAGCAGGAATCGCCGTCCGGTCGACCGGGCGAACAGCCAGGCCAGCACCGCGGTGCGCAGGTTGCCGATGTGCAGGTCGGCCGACGGGCTGGGGGCGAACCGGCCCGCGCCCGGGGCTGGGCGGGTCACGCCCGCGAATCTACGGCAGCTGCTCCACCAGGTATTTGCCGCCGCTGGCCGGCCCGTGGCTCAACAACCACTGCACGCTGAGCTTGTCGGAGGGCTGATCGGGCACGTAGCCGGGCATCAGCATGTACTGCATACCGCGGCCGGGCTGACCGAACCACGGCGCGATGGCGCCGGCGTCCACGTCGAACGCGTTCTGCACGCAGTAGGCGTGGTAGTTGCTTGGCGGGACGATGGTGTTCTCCGTCCACATCTTGCCTTCGTAGTCCGGCCGGGTGTGGGACGGTGTTTCGAGGGCCTGCGGCGGCAGCGCGCGCTCGGGGAACGGCGTGCCCTTGGGGGCTAGGAACTTCCCGGCGGCGAAGCCGAACCGATCGAGTTGGGTGCCGGGCTTCAGCGTGATCTTCGCGCGGTCGACCTGCCCGTACGGTCCGCCATCCTTGAGTGCAAACCCGTCCGAGGGCGGCCAGTTCCACTTCTTCCCGTCGACGATGTAGTCCTGCTTGAACGCGTCGGCTTTCAAGTCACCGAACCGCTCGTACCCGGAGACCACGGCACCGACGGGGCCTTCCTTGGGCAGCTTCGCGGGGCCCAGCAGGAAGTTGCTCTCATAGAACTCGGTCGTCTCCGGAGTGTCGGGCAGGCTTCCGCCGTCGCCGCAGGCATCGGCCTTCGCCGCGCCGGGTGACATCACGGGCAGTAACAGGAACGCCATCGCGGTGGCGACAAGGGGACGGAAACGCACGGTTGCTCCTTCGCTGAATGTTTGCTGAGACGATCGTAGGCAAACCGAGGCTTACTTGCGAGGCGAACTAACGCGATCGGCCCCGAACTGATCCCGCGATGGGCCCCGGCGGGTTCGTGAATTGCGGTGAGATTGCCGCGGCGGGACGGTCTACGTGAGTATGGAGATCGTGGACCTTCCCGTGCTGCCGCCGGTCGAACCGATGCTCGCCAAGGCGCAGGCGAAGGTGCCTGACGAGGCCGGCGTGTGGTCCTACGAACCCAAGTGGGATGGCTTCCGTGCGCTGGTGTTCCGGGACGGCGACGAAGTGGTTGTGCAGTCGCGCAACGGCAAGGAACTCGGCCGCTACTTCCCGGAACTGATCGAGGCCATGCGCGACGAACTGGCGCCGCGCTGCGTGCTCGACGGGGAGGTCGTCGTCCCGCGTCAGATCGACGGCCGCATCCGGCTGGACTGGGACTCACTGTCGCAGCGCATCCACCCCGCTGAAAGTCGAGTCCGAATGCTCGCCGAGCAGACGCCAGCACACTTCATCGGCTTCGACGCGCTCGCCACCAGTGACACATCGCTGCTGGCCGAACCGTTCCGGGTACGGCGCGATGCCCTGTCCGGGGCGATCGCCGGCACGCGGTGGTGCCACGTCACGAGCACCACCGACGATCCCGAGCAAGGGGCCCGCTGGCTGACCACCTTCGAGGGCGCCGGGCTGGACGGGGTGATCGCCAAGCGACTGGACGGACCCTATGTGCCCGGCAAGCGTGAGATGGTGAAGGTCAAGCACGCCCGGGACGCCGACTGTGTTGCCATCGGCTATCGGATCCACAAGAGCGGGGAGGGCGTCGGCTCGATCCTGCTGGGCCTGTACCGCGACGACGGCGAGATCCAAATGGTGGGCGGCGCAGCATCATTCACGGTCAAGGACCGGATCAAGCTGCTCGCCGAGCTCGAGCCGCTGCGCAAGGGCGTCGACGTCGTGCTCGACGGCGAACCGAGCCGGTGGAACTCCGCGGCGGACAAGCGCTGGATCCCGATCCGACCGGAGAAGGTCGCCGAGGTCGCCTACGACCAGATGGAGGGTAACGCCGGTTGGCAACGCTTCCGGCACACCGTGCGGTTCGTGCGCTGGCGGCCCGACCGGGACCCGGCCGACTGCACCTTCGACCAACTCGATGTTCCGCTGAACTACGACCTCTACGACGTGCTGGAGACCCGCTGATGGCGACCAGGGCCTCCCAGAAGGCCACCGAGATCGACGTCGACGGGGTCATGGTGCGCTTCACCAACCCGGACAAGGTGTACTTCCCGAAACTGGGGTCGGCCGGCACCAAGGGCAAGGTCATGGAGTACTACCGCGCCGTCGCGGGCGGCCCGCTGCTCACCGCGCTGCGCGACCGCCCGACCCATCTGCAGCGCTTCCCGGACGGCATCGAGGGCGAGGAGATCTACCAGAAGCGGGTTCCCGAGAAGCATCCCGACTATCTGCACACCTGCCGTGTGACCTTTCCATCCGGGCGCACCGCCGACGCGCTGAAGGTCACCCACCCGTCGGCGATCGCGTGGGCGGCGCAGATGGGGACTGTCACCTTCCACCCCTGGCAGGTCCGCTGCCCGGACACCGACCACCCCGACGAGTTGCGCGTCGACCTCGACCCGCAGCCGGGAACGGGATTCGCCGAGGCTCGCACCGTCGCCGTCGACGTCCTCAAGCCGCTGTTGGACGAGCTCGGTCTGGTCGGCTACCCGAAGACCTCTGGTGGCCGGGGTGTGCACGTGTTCCTACGGATCCGCCCGGACTGGGATTTCGTCGCTGTGCGTCGGGCGGGAATCGCGCTGGCCCGTGAGATCGAGCGGCGCGCGCCGGAACTGGTGACCACCTCCTGGTGGAAGGAGGAACGCGGCCGGCGGCTGTTCATCGACTACAACCAGAACGCCCGCGACCGCACGTTCGCCGCCGCCTACTCGGTGCGTGCCACCCCGATCGCCACGGTGTCGACGCCGCTGACGTGGGAGGAACTGGCCGGCGCCGATCCGGACGACTACACCATGGCGACCGTGCCCGCGCTGGTCGCCAAGCGCGGCGACCCGATGGCGGGGCTGGATTCGGTTGCGCAGTCGATCGAACCGTTGCTGGCGATGGTCGCAGCAGACGAGGACCGGGGTCTCGGTGACCTTCCCTACCCGCCGAACTACCCGAAGATGCCGGGCGAACCGAAGCGCGTGCAGCCGAGCCGGGATCGGGACTTGAACAGGGCAAATGCGAAGGAATGAGCTTTCTACCCCAATAGCATGGCAAGCACTTGCCCGATAACCCCGATATCCTTGCTATGTGCAAGAAGACTTTTCGTCGCTGCGGACCAGCTTCAACCGCTCCCTACGGGTAGAGGGCAAGGCCGCCCGCACCCTCGTGCTCTACGGCCAGTCGATCGACTACTTCAGCCAGTGGCTCGTTGACCGGGGACTACCAGCAGACCTGTCCAGCCTGACTCGGGACAACGTCCTGGGCTGGCTGGACGCCCTGCGTGCTCGCGGTCTCAACCGCAGGCACCATCCGCACCCGCTGGCGCGGTCTGCCCTCGCCCACCCATAAGGGCAGTCACGGAGGCCCATTCCTGTTGACCAAGAGGGCATTACGACGCATTGAGACGATGTTTTGAGACGGCCGGATTTCTTCTGTTTCGTGACAGGGAAGCCCGTCGCGCAAAACGAGTAGTTAGTGGCCTGACTTGCTTGTTGTATTCAGCACCGGTGCTGGACGCCCGATGAGAAATCCCTGTAGTTGGTCGATGCCGAGTTGGACGAGCCGGTTGCGGGTTTCGATGTCTTCAATGCCCTCGGCGGTGGTGAGCAATCCGAACTCACCCGCGATGGCGATGATCGCCCGAACCACCGATTCATCCTGAGGACTGCGCAGCATGTCGGTGACGAAGCTCTGATCGATCTTCAACTTGTGCAACGTCATCCCGCGAAGTTCGGTGAACGAGCCGAAGCCCGTTCCGAAATCGTCGAGCGCGAGGCGGCATCCGACATCACGCATACCGCCGGAGAAGCGTTCGGCAAGATCGGTGGAAGCCAGCGCGGTGTGCTCGGTAATCTCGAAGGACACCCGGGCGGCGGCCTCGCCAGCGGCCCGCAGTTCCTCGATGATCGCTGCCATGGTGGCTGCGTCGTTTATCGAGGCCGCCGAGAGGTTCACCGCTACCCGACGGCCCGCTTGGGCCAACTCGATAGCCCGCGCCACCATGAACCGGTCGATTGTCGGCATCATGCCGAATCGCCGGGCCTGCGGAAGGAACTGGTCGGGCACCACCACCTGCCCGTCGGGTTGCACGATCCGGACCAGGAGTTCCTCCTCGACCAACCGCCCCGTGCGGGCATCGACGATCGGCTGGGCATAGGCAACCAGGTGCCCGTCTGTAATGGCAGTCCACAGGAACTCCTCGAACTCCAGGCGTTCCCGTAACTCGCGCTCCACCGGGGTGACGTCGATGACCTGGACGAGGACGTTCTCCACCCGGCCGTCGTCGTCGCGAATGCAGCTCACCGAGTAATCGCCCCATATCCAGTGCCCATCGGCATGTAGGTACTGGTTGATCATCCGGTAGGAGTCGATGCGGCCCGACAGCATGTCTTTGACGCGCTTCTCATTTACCTCCAGCGACTCCGGACCGATCACCTGCTGCCAGGTCTTCGCCCGCAAGGTCTCGGCGTCGTAGCCGAGGAACGCACACAGCGCGGCATTGACCTCCTCGACGCGGCCCTCCGCATCCATCAGGCACATGCCGACGGCAGCGTTGTCCATCGCCCGATGAAAACGCGCCTCGGAGGCCGCGAGGCGTTGCGCCAAGTGGAAGCGGTCGGTCACATCCCGCCAGGTGAGGACTATGGCGCTTGATGTGGCCCGGGTGGTCCGCAGGTCATAGCGGCGGCTGGGACTGGTTACCTCGCCGTCGTAGCGGAAATCATTGACAACCAACGGCTCGCCGGTCTCCAAGCACCGGATACACGCGGGCAGCAGAGCCTTCCCGCCGGGTGTGACGTCCACCAGCCCGCGCCCCGTCAACTCCTTTCGGGACAACCCGAACTGGTCACAGGCCGCCCGGTTGACGTGGCGATAGCAGAAATCCACGATCTCGCCGGAGGAATCCCGCACCGCGTCCAGGAGCGCACAGGGGTCAAGCAGGGCGTCGGCGGCGGCCAGTAGCACCCCGACGGTCGCATGCTCGCCCGCAAGGGCTTCGCGATCGTCCCCGAACGTGGACTGTCGGGACACCCTGGCATCCTAGGCCGGGGCGCACACGGGAAACGGCGAACGTGCGATCCCGAAGCAGTCGCCCATCCTCGGCATCAGGTGATCCAGACAGAATCCGGCAGACTGCCCGGATTCTGCGGCTATTGCAGCCGGATTTCCGGTATAAAGTCCTGACGTAGCCGTCAATAAAGCGGCGGCCACTGGGGAGGTGGCGTGGTGGTCACTCAGGCCCGTGCTGTCGAGACCCGGCATACTGTCATCGCCGCCGCTGCGGAAATCTTCGAAGAGCGCGGCTACGGCAACACCTCACTCTCCGACGTCATCGACCGTGCTGGCGTCACCAAGGGAGCCTTCTACTACCACTTCGGCACCAAGGAGGCGTTGGCCGCTGCGATCATCGAACAGGCCAACAACGCCTTCGGAACCGCCCTGGACGCCCACCTCGCAGCCCCCTCACCCATGCTGGAGAAGCTCATCCAGGTCCCGTTCATCGCCGTGGACATGATGCGACACGACCAACTGATTCGGGTCGGCTACGCCCTTCGCATGGCCGCGGACCACGTCACCCTCGCCGCAGGTGCCGTTCTGGAACAACGACGGGCCACCTTCGTCGGCGCCACAAAGACCGCGATCGCCGAAGGGGACATCAAGGGCGACATCGACCCTGAGGAACTCGGCCACACGATCTGGGCCAGCGTGACGGGCACCCACGTAATCGCCGCAGCATCCCACGACAACATCGTCACCCGCCTCGCCCAAGTATGGCGAATCATCCTGGCCGGGACCGTCACACCCGCCTCGCTCCCCTACTTCACGCAGTTCCTGACCCGCGTGGAGAACCAGTACACGCACAAACAGTTGGACGCTGGTCACGAGCCTTCACCCAGCGGTGTCCACCCTGGGGCGTAGGGGTGAAGATGACCTGACCCGCAGGGTCATCCGAAGACCTGCACCACGGCCCATGGAAGGCCGTCAGAGCCACGAAACGGGCCGGGGCACAGAGATTTTCGGGTGCCGATTCAAGTGGCCACCTCCTTGCACTTAGTTGCCGAATCCGTTGAAGGTACTTGTATCGGCGGGGATAAAACCCCAGTTGAGGGCCTTGGCAGTCCCCAATTTCACTCTCTCGGAGCAGCTTTCCGGTTTGCGGGCTTTCTGTAGCCGGATTTGTACCCGATTTGGGTACCGTCAGGAAGTCCGGACTGCAAGGCTTCTGACTCGGGCCGAGATGCTTAGCCAACCCGGCAGGGGATACCGTCGGTCAGGCCAACCCACTCGGGACGAGCCGTTGCCACGCGCACTGGACGCTGACTGACGACCGGTGCCCGACACCGTGCCACCGGCACGCTATTCGGGCGAATACTCGCCCGATAACTACCTGCATGGCAGAGCTGTGCGACCTGTATCGGTGCAGGTGAGCATGGCTTGGAAGAGGTGGGCACCCCGAAGATGCCGGGCGAACCGAAGCGCGTGCAGCCGAGCCGGGACACCGACCGAAAGATATAGAGACAGGTAACTCACCCACGCGCGACCACGCGGACACCAAAGCGAGTCACTGGGCCGATCTTGTTCGCGATTTCGGGCGAAAGCCCCTGACTCTGTGGGTACTGTCCCCCGGGTGAATATGAGCAGGAGTGCAATGGCCGCGTCGACCGCCAATCGCTGGTGTCGCAGCAGCGCGCGCGCCATGGTCGTGGCGACGATATGCGCAGTCCTCGCCGGCTCGGCCTTGTGGGGTCATGGCGGGGCGCTCGCAGGAGCGAGACCCCCGGCCCCGCAGTGGCCGTCGGGCCCCACGCCGTTCCCTGCGTGCGGCGATCCCAAATCCCCGGATGGCTTGTGGAATGACGTCAAGGACGCCACACCCGCCAAACCCGGTAGCAACAGGGTGGTCGTCTGGCCCAACAATGATCAATCTCGCGGTTACGCGATCCACAACGGTGCGCAGGGCGGCGCGAAGTACAACTGGTTGCTTCTGGCCACTGTCCGCCAGCAGGGCATCGAATGCTCGACTCTGTTGCAGTCCGGGGCGCCTGAGTATTTCTTGGACGCCTACAACGAGCATGCCAATTGGCTCCCGAATGGGACTGATTGGGCGCTGGGCATCGAGTCGGCGGACAACCGCAGCAGAGATCAATTGCATATTCACATCAGCAGGTTGATTCCGGATGCCCGTAAGGACATCGACAAGCAGTGGAAGGCGATCGCCACCGACGAAAGCAAGTGGAAGGACAGCGTGATCACGGTGCTGGGCAAGAAGTTCCGTGCGTGGAACGTCGCCACCCTGAATCACAACCTGTTCAAGCATCTGAACGACGACATCGTTACACCGTTCAAGGTGCAGATGCGGAACCAAACCATGCTCGTCACCGGATGTGCTCCCAACACGTGCAACGGCTTGATCGTCCTCAACAGCGACAAGGTCAGTCCAAACACGAATCCCGGCGCGAACAACATCGAATTCTTGTTGGACAAGGGTTAGTCGATAGCCAGCCTTTGTCCGAGCCGCGCGTGGGCTGACCCCAAGCGGGAAAACCCTTAACGCCCACACCAGTCTTTGCGCTGAGCGGATGAGCGATCCGAGTCATTGCACCGTGCGGGGCAATCCGCAGCGCATTCCGCCGAGTGGGGAGCCCGATCGACGAATACGGCAAGTGTGACCCTGTTTGCCCTAAGTGTTCAACACCGGCAATTTCGCCAAAGCCGTTGCAGGCCAGGATGATCGGCGCCGACAGAACCGGTAGAGTCGCCAACGGGTCGGGGCTGAAGAGGTCGTAAGGGATGAGCACGATGACATTCGCCAAGATCGCAGCGGCGGCTCTTGTCTCCGGAGCATTGGGGATGGCGGGACTGGGCGTGGGCGCCGGGATCGCGTCCGCCGATCCGGGGCACGGGCATGGCCACGGAAACGGCGGCTGGAACTGGGACGACAACGACGGCGGCAACTGGCGCGGCCCCAACTACGGGCCGGGTTACTACGGGGCACCGGCCGGATGCATCAGCGCATCGGGACCGTTCGGTTACGTCAGTGGCAGCCTCTGCGTCTAGCTGTCTCGACCTGACAGGTTGTTGACGGCGTGCCTGCTTGAAATTGGGAGGACCTCCTGACGGAGTGGATGTGTCTAGGCATTCATCCGTAGGAGGTCCTCGTGTCTCACGCTAACGCCCGTACCAACCTGTTCGCTCGTGGCCTGATCGTCGAGCGTGTCGCGGCCGGGTGGCCGCCCGCCCACGTGGCCGAACAGCTGGGTATTTCGCGGTCAACGGTCTACAAGTGGCTACGCAGATACGCCGAAGGCGGTGAGGCGGCGTTGGCTGATCGCAGCTCTCGGCCGATTCGCATGCCCAACCGCACCCCCGAGCGGGTTGAGCACAAAGTGCTAGCAGCCCGGCGGCGCCGTAAGCGAGGTGCGGTGGTGCTGGCCGCCGAACTCGGTCTGAATCCCTCGACGGTCGGACGAATCTTGGCTCGCTACGAGGTGCCGCATCTGTGTGCGATCGACCCGATCACCGGAGAGTCGGTGCGTTCATCGCGGCGCAGCCCCAACCGCTACGAACACCCCATCGCCGGAGCGATGGTCCACATCGACGTCAAGAAACTCGGCCGTATCCCGGCAGCGGTGGATGGCGGCTGCACGGCCGCGACGCCGCGATCTCAGTTGCCAACCGGCACAAGACAACCCTGATCGGCTACGACTACATCCACACCGCCATCGACGACTACACCCGGCTCGCCTACAGCGAAGTGCTCCCCGACGAGAAAGATCCCACCTGCGCTGGGTTTCTGCACCGGGCGATGACCTGGTTCGCCGCCCAGGGCGTGCGCGTGCACCGCATCCTGACCGATAACGCCATGGTCTACCGACGCGGCGCCCACTGGGCCGAGGCTTGTTCTGCCTGGGGACTCAAACGCCGTTTCATCAAACCCGGCTGCCCGTGGACTAACGGCAAGGCAGAACGCTTCAACCGCACCCTGCTCAACGAATGGGCCTACGCCCGCCCCTGGACCAACAACAACCAGCGCAAACGCGGCCTTGACCAATTCCTTCGCCGCTACAACACTCGACGAGGCCACTCCGCTCTGGGCGGACGACCACCCATCAGCCGGCTCGCTGCCTGACAACAACGTGTCAGGTCACGACATCTAGCCGCCGAATCGGCTACTTGACGAGTATGGCCCTACCGCGGGGCAGGGCCGCGGCGTAATCGGCCCGACAGTCAGCGGTCCGAGGTGCGCGGGTCGCCCGGGTGGGGCCCGCCTGGAACGCGGCGACGCTCGCCTCCGGTATCCGGGCCGGCGTCGGGGCAACCGCGTCGTCGCCGACCGCGGTCACCCCAGGGGAGGTACGGCGGGCGCGGACCAGGCGCTTGACGGCGATGAACAAGCCGAGTTGCAGGAGACCGACGGCCAGGATCGGCCAGAGCAGTCCCGCGGCCGCGGACGCCATCGCGAGGACGCCCCGGCTCTGGTTGCGTCGATTGAGATACCAGCAGACGCCGGCGGTGGCCACGGCGAACGCGGCGTAGAGCTGGATCTCAGACATGGCACTCCATATGTCCACTTATGTGGGTGTCAGGAATTTAGCATTTCAGCACATCACGGGCAATGAATTTCGGCGATGTATTCCCATTGCTTGTTTCGAAATTCAATTCGTCCCAGTGGATGAATAACTAGGTTCCTTTTCGGCGATGAGTACATTTCGCGATTGGTCCGCTTGGCAAGTGGAACAGCGGTTTTGCCGTCCGCCGACCCAGTCGATCCCGCAGATGCGATACCCCAGTGCCGACGGGAACCCCGGGAATTAGAGCATCAGTCTATTTTCAATGCCAACCGGATGAAATACCGGTGATCGCGGCCCAAAGGGCTACGTCGATGTCACCCCGCGCGCATTCGGCAGCGGCAGATCGTTGTAGGTCGCGATCCCCGGCGCAGCGGCGACGACGGCCGGTATGGCGTGGATTGGCGGCATCGCGGTCATGATGTGCCCGAGGACGAAGAAGTCCTCGATCGACGTGGCGTTCTCGATGAGATCGGGCGGCGGCAGGAAGCCGATGTTCATGGTGACCGTGGGGCGCCCGTCGATGGTGATCTTCCAGCCGTCACCGTCGAGTTTCCAGTCCGGGTCCAGGGTCTGGCCCTTGCGCCAGCGCACGTTCAGGTCGATGACCGTCTTCTCGCCAACCCGGCCCTGCCAGCTCGCGTACACGCCGGCCACGCAGCCCGCCGGAATCGTCCAGGACGCCATCACCAGATCCTCGGTGGTCTGCGCGTACTCGGCCTCGCACACGACCTCGTCGAGTTCCACCCCGAGCGAGTCGGCCACCAACCGCACGGCCTCGGCGAAGATGGCGGTTCCCTGGGCCGCCATTCCCGGCAGCTTCGGATCGTCGATCGGCATGCCGAAGCCGCACGGCCTCTCGGTGTCGGGGGAGTCGTACAGGGTGGTGTCGGCGGACTCGGCAATGGTCACCTTGTCGACGCGGTCGCACGCCGTGGTCGCCACGATCGCCAGCAGTTCGGCGAAGCCGGGGCTCACGCCGGAGCCGAACATCGTCGAACCGCCGGTCCTGCACGCCTCGAGGATGCGCTCGCGGCCCTCGCCGAGGTTGTGGCCGGTGACAAACGATGCCGAGGCGACGACATTCACGCCGGCCGACAGGATGCGGACCAGCTCGTCGACGTCGTTCCACATCGGGTTGTAGACCACGCAGTCGGGTCTGAGCGCCAGCAGCTCGTCGACGTCGTTGGTCGCGGTGACGCCGAGCGGCTCGATCCCGACGAGCTCACCGACGTCGCGGCCGGCCTTGTCCGGCGACCAGGCGTAGCAGCCGACGAGCTCGAGGGTGGGGTTGGCGGCTATGGCTTGGACCGAGCTCTTGCCGACGTTGCCGGTCGTCCATTGGACGACCCGATATGGGGTGTTGGGCACTCGCTCAGCATAGGGACGAGCCGTCGGTGACTCCAGATCTATTCGTCGGTGGCGACGCCGCCCCGGTTTCGGCGACGGAGCCGGTGTGAGGCCTTGCCGGTCGGGCGCTTGTTGCGCAGCGCACCGTCCTCGGCGGGCTCGGCCTCCGCGGCGGCCTCGGCGGGCTTGGCCTCCGCGGCGGGCGCAGCAGGCTCGTCGGCCTCGGTCTCGTCAGCGCTCTCTTCGGCCGCACCCTCGGTCTCGTCAGCGCTCTCTTCGGCCGAGGCCTCGTCGGTCTTCTTCCCGCGGCGCTTCCGGGGCTTCTTCTCCTTGGGCGGCTTCGGCGGCGCGGGCGGCTGCTCGGCGACGAACGACAGGTAGAACGCCCCGATGCCGAGGATCGCCACCGCCGCCGCGGCACCGTACACGCCGAAGAGCCACGGGCCGGCCTTGTCGAGGCTCAGCCAGATCTCGGTGATCGCCGCTCCGGCGATCAAGACACCGGCCAGCACGTGCGCCACCGCCGACCACAGCCGCAGCCGGAGCGCCACCTCGGGCGTCGCCATTTCAGGGCGTCGGGTGCGCACCAGTGTCAGCGCCACTGGTAGCGCGGCCAGAGCAATGAGGGCCGCGGTCACGAGGCGTAGCACGGTCCCCAGGGTGTGGGAGGTGTCGCCCATCAACTCCCACCACCGGGGCAGGACGAACAGGAAGTACAGGACGCCGGCTACCGCGGACAACGTCAGGTGTACTGCTGTTGCGGCGGCGCGCCCCATTCCCCTCCTCAAAGCTGCGGTTCTCGGGGTTGTGGTCCGAACTGCGATCAGACCCTTGCTGGCGGAGGATGCGGGATTTGAACCCGCGAGGGCGTTAACCCAACCCGCGTTCCAGGCGAGCGCCATAGGCCACTAGGCGAATCCTCCGTCGGCAATGGTAGCCGACCGCTGCCGACCGCCGTTTCGGCTGGCTGTCCGAGCGGCTGAGGCTGTCTATCGGGCCGCGTACTACACTCGCGATGGACCCCGCGCGGCGTCTATCCTGTGAACTCCCCCAGGGCCGGAAGGCAGCAAGGGTCAATGGGCTCTGGCGGGTGCGCGGGGTCCCCTTCGAAAGGCGCATGGTGTCGTTCCAGTCCCTGGGCCGTGACGAGCTACAAGCCCAGCACGAGGTGCAGCGGCACAACTACGCCGACCTGCAGGCCAAGAAGCTGTCCCTGGATCTGACCCGGGGCAAGCCCTCGAGCGAGCAGCTCGACCTTTCCAACGCGCTGCTGAGCCTTCCCGGGCCGGAGTACCGCGACGAGGACGGCACCGACACCCGCAACTACGGCGGCCTGCACGGCCTGCCGGGCCTGCGGGCGATCTTCGGGGAGCTGCTCGGCATCGGGGTGCCCAACCTGATCGCGGGCAACAACGCCAGCCTGGAGCTGATGCACGACACCGTGGTGTTCTCGCTGCTGCACGGCGGGGTGGACTCGCCGCGGCCGTGGAGCCAGGAGCCGGTGGTCAAGTTCCTTTGCCCCTCCCCGGGCTATGACCGGCACTTCGCCATCACCGAGAGCCTCGGCATCGAGATGATCACCGTGCCGATGCGCGAGGACGGCCCGGACGTCGACCTCATCGAGGAGCTCGTCGCGGCGGATCCGGCCATCAAGGGCATGTGGTGCGTGCCGGTGTTCGCCAATCCCACCGGCATCACCTACTCCTGGGAGGTGGTGCGGCGGCTGGTCCAGATGAACACCGCCGCACCGGATTTCCGGCTGTTCTGGGACAACGCCTACGCGGTGCACACCCTGACGCACGAGTTCCTCCGCCAGGTCGACGTGCTGGGGCTGGCGGCGCAGTCCGGTCACCCGAACCGGCCGTACGTGTTCGCGTCGACCTCGAAGATCACCTTCGCCGGCGCCGGGGTCAGCTTCTTCGGCGGGTCACTGGGCAACATCGCCTGGTATCTGCAGTACGCGGGCAAGAAGTCGATCGGGCCCGACAAGGTCAACCAACTGCGGCACCTGAAGTTCTTCGGTGACGCCGACGGTGTGCGCCTGCAGATGCAGCGGCACCAGCAGATCCTGGCGCCCAAGTTCGCGCTTGCTCTGGAGATCCTCGACCGGCGGCTGGGAGAGTCCAAGATCGCGTCGTGGACCGAGCCGAAGGGCGGCTACTTCATCAGCCTCGACGTGCTTCCCGGTACCGCCAAACGCACCGTCGCGCTGGCCAAGGACGCGGGGATCGCCGTCACGGAGGCCGGGGCTTCGTTCCCGTATCGAAAAGACCCGGAAGACAAGAACATTCGCATTGCACCGTCCTTCCCGACCATTGCGGATCTCGGCGAGGCCATCGACGGCCTGGCCACCTGTGCGCTGCTGGCGGCCACCGAGTCGCTGCTGCGATGATCACCTGTCCGGCATGTCCGACCGCGTCGGTAGCCTGCTGACGTGGCGCTCTACCGCAAGTATCGGCCGGCGACCTTCGCCGAGGTGGTGGGTCAGGAGCACGTCACCGAACCGCTGTGCACCGCGCTGGCGGCCGGCCGGATCAACCACGCCTACCTGTTCTCCGGTCCACGCGGCTGCGGCAAGACCTCGTCGGCGCGCATCCTGGCCCGGTCGTTGAACTGTGAGAAGGGCCCGACGCCGACGCCGTGCGGGGTGTGCGACTCGTGTGTGGCGCTGGCACCCAACGGGCCCGGCTCGGTCGATGTGGTCGAACTCGACGCGGCCAGCCATGGCGGTGTCGACGACACCCGGGAACTGCGCGACCGGGCTTTCTACGCACCGGCGCAGTCGCGCTATCGCATCTTCATCGTTGACGAAGCGCACATGGTCACCACGGCCGGCTTCAACGCCCTGCTGAAGATCGTCGAGGAGCCGCCGGAGCACCTCATCTTTGTCTTCGCCACAACCGAACCGGAGAAGGTGCTGCCCACCATCCGGTCGCGCACCCACCACTACCCGTTCCGGCTGCTTGCGCCGCGCACCATGCGCGCGTTGATCGAACGCATCTGCGCGGCCGAGGACGTACAGATCGATGACGCTGTCTTCCCGCTGGTGATCCGGGCCGGCGGCGGGTCGCCCCGCGACAGCCTCAGCGTGCTCGACCAGCTGTTGGCCGGCGCCGACGGCAACCAGGTGCACTACCAGCGGGCGCTGGCCCTGCTGGGTGCCACCGACGTGGCGCTGATCGATGACGCCGTGGACGCCCTGGCGGCCGGTGACGCGGCCGCCCTGTTCGGTGCGGTCGAGTCGGTGATCGACGCCGGCCACGACCCACGGCGGTTCGCCACCGACCTGTTGGATCGCTTCCGCGATCTGATTGTGCTGCAGGCGGTTCCGGATGCGGCCAGTCGCGGCGTGGTCGACGCCCCCGATGACGTGCTGGACCGGATGCGCGACCAGGCCGCCCGGGTCGGTTCGGCCACGCTGGCCCGCTACGCCGAGGTGG
>JAGQTW010000271.1 GCA_020438785.1 Mycobacterium sp.
GCACCGATGATGATGGCGGCCGCGGTGGAGCCGGTCGCGCTCGCGGCCATCGCGCCGGCACCGGCGTTCCCCGCCCCGGGCGCCCAGTTGAGCCCCTCGACGAACTTCATCAGCTGGCTGACCGGCAATTTCCCGGACAACTACACGCTGTCCCGCTTCGGAATCAACGGCACCGACGTGGGCATCATCTGGGACAACGGCATGGTGGACGACCCGTCCACGCCCTACAACGAGCACCAGCTGCTGATCGCGTTCGGCGACACGTTCGGCGACCCCAACGCGCCCGGCCAGCAGTGGCGGTCCAATGTCCTGCTGCGCACCTCGGATCTCGTGTTGTCCGACGGGCTGTCCATCCCCAACGGCACTGTGATCAATGCCGCCGACCTGTCCACCTACTTCGGCGGTGCGCCACTGGCCTATGTGAACTTCGCGAAGCAGATCATCAACGACCCAAATGTCGGTCCGGCAGTGACGATCATCCCGACCGCAGCCATCTCCGTCCCGACACCGGGGACCATGTTCGGCGTCACCCAGTACATCAACTTCATGGCGGTCCAGCAGTGGGGTAACCCGGGCTACTGGACCACCAGCTATTCGGCGATCGCCTATTCACAGGACAACGGCCAGAACTGGACCTTTGCGCCATCCACCGTTCGACTCAACCAGTGGTGGACCGGTAATCAGAATTTCCAGCAGGCTTCCTACCTTCGGCCCGGTGACGGCTACGTGTACATGTACGGCACGCCCAACGGGCGACAGGGCAACGCGTATCTGGCCCGCGTCCCGGAGCCGTCAATGCTGGACCTGACCAAGTACCAGTACTGGAACGGCAACGCGGCGGCCGTTCCCGGCCAGCCCGGCCCCGCGGGGCAATGGATCACCGGCAACCCGGCGGCGGCGACCTCGATTTTCCCGGTACAGCAGGTGGTCGGTGCCTGCGGAGCACTTTCGCGGGGGCCGGGCTCCACCACCAGTGAGATGTCGGTCCAGTACAACGCCTACCTGAAGAAGTACATCGCCATGTACACCGACCAGAACAACAGCGTCGTGATGCGCACATCCGACCTGCCGCAGGGCGCGTGGTCCTACGCCAAGGTGCTCATGAACCAGCAACCGGGCGGCATCTATGCACCGATGATGAACCCGTGGTCGCCGTCCACCAAGGGCACCGGATCCGACCTCTACTGGAACCTGTCGCTGTTCAACACCTACGACGTGATGAACATGCGGACCGACCTGTCCAAGGTGAACTGAGGAGCGTTGTGGCGAAAGTTGGTTTCTGGATTGTCTGGGGCATCCCGGCGCGGGGACGCGAGAGGCAGGCCCTCGAGGCGGTCCGGGAGGCGACCCGCGAACTGGAGAACCTGCAGCAGGAGGGCCGAATCGAACACTTCGACATGGTCGTGCTGATGCCGCAGAACATTGACTTCGGCGGCTTCTGCCTGATCAGCGGGAGTCGCGAGCAGATCGACTCGTTGCGCAATGACGACGACTTCCAGCGCTGGGTCCTAAGGCTGCAAATGCTCTCCGACAAGCTCGGGGTGATGGATGCCTGGGTCGACAAGGGTGTGCCCATCGCCCTTCGTCTCTACGACGAGGCGCTCAGAAAGGTCGAGTAAGCGGTTCGCCAAGCTGCACCGAAGACCGCGAAGGGTCAACTCCCGCAGCGGGATGCGGCTTGATCGACCGCCCGTCGATCCGGTCAGTCGGCCGTCCGCGGCGCGACGTGGTGGATGTCGATGGCCACCAGGGTCGGCAACGGCAAAGGCCGGCCTAACGGACCCCGCGGATAGACCCGCCGGGTCGTCGGCAGCCACAGTCTTCCGAACCGGCGGTAGTCGCTGCACAGATGCGCCGCCCTGGCCCAGGACCCAACGACCTCGGCGGTGTAGTCGTGACGCAACAGCCGCCCGGACCGGTCGAAGTACAACTCCTGCGTCGCGCAGTGGGTGGGAATGCCGTCCGGGTAGCCCACCCGCAGCAAGGTACCGGTCGCCTGACGGTCCGATATCGCCACCGAGACGCCCGGGTACGAGAGCAGGAACGGCAGGGTCAGGTAGTTCCACATGGCGTAGCCGCAGAAGTAGGCGAAGTCGATTGCATCCCAGCGCACGAGGCGCCCATGACTGAATGCCTCGCGCGGGTTGTCCCGGGCGTCGAGCACCGAACCCGCGGAGTCGCGGATCTCGACGCGCTGACCGCTGCGCAGGACGGTGCTGTTACCGGCGGCGGGATAGTCGTGCAGAATGACCCGCGGCTCCCGGGTGTCGATCGTCAGACGCGCATGGTTCTGTGGCGCGACGTGTTTGGTGGTGAACAGGAATCCCCACGCGGATATCTCCACATCGATCGTCGATAGCGACCGCCAGTAGTCCAGCCCGCCGTGTGCATCGAAGATGCCGTCCAGCACCGCGGTCATGGGACGACGATACTCAGCCGGGCTCTGGGGCTGGGCTAAGTCGGCCAGCCGGACGCCACCCTGAGCGGCGGAGGCACCCGGCCCCCGTCTGTCGCAGCCCACACTTCTGACCCGACTTCCTGACTCACATTCGCTGGCGGCGGTCCACACTTAACGGTGCCGGACACGTGTCCAAGCAATTCGCCGGTAATTGCGTTCTCAACCGCGCGGAGCGGAATTTGCTGGTACCACCGCACCCGCGTTGTTAGCATCGTCACAGTCGGCCTCGAACTGACCGCACGGTGAAGGGGCATTTCCCCTGGTCGGCGATGTGAAAGGCCAGCGGTGACCAGGTGGACATAGAAATATCCAGAAAAGTGTCACGCCGGACCCCGGTCGCTTCTCCTACCTGTGACAGCGACCCAACCGGGGCCGCGGACGCCGCCAAGGAGCACTCGATGCGCATCAGCCACGCCGGCCTGGCCGGCGCCTTCGCGCTTCCATCGGACCGGACACCCGGGAGGGCCCCGCGATGACCGCGGTAATCGACTGGGACATCGTCAGCGACGCCGAGCTGGCCGCCGCCGCGGCGACCGGCAACCAGGCGGCCTTCGCCGGCATTTATGACCGCTACGCGGACCGGCTGCACGACTTCTGCGTGGGCATGGTGCGGGACCGCGAGGCCGCGGCGGACTGCGTCCAGGACACCTTCGTCACGGCGGCGACGCGGCTGTCATCCCTGCGTGAGCTGGACAAACTCCGCCCGTGGCTGTACGCCATCGCGCGCAACGAGGCGTTGCGGCGCATCCGGGAGCGCAACCGCGAGCAACCTTCGGACGAGTTGCCCGAGGTCACCTCGGCAGAACCGGGTCCCGAGGTCATGGCTTCCCGCACCGAGCTCGCAACGCTGATCGCCCAGGTGGCCGGCGGGCTCTCCGATCGCGACCGGGCGGTCCTGGAACTGACCTACCGACATGGCCTCGACGGCCCCGAGCTCGCCGAGGCCCTCGGAGTGAGCGCGGCGGGCGCCCGAACCATGACGCATCGACTACGGGAAACCATCGAGCGGTCGCTCGGTGCGCTGCTGGTGGCTCGGCGGGCCCGAACGGGGCAGGGATGCGCGGAGTTGGGCCAATTCCTCTCCGACTGGGACGGTGAGTTCACCATCCTGATGCGCAAGCGCATCGCCCGCCATATCGACACCTGCCCTGGCTGCCTGGAACAACGCGGCAAGATGGTGAACCCCGTCGCGCTGCTCGGCGGTGCACCGCTGTTCATCCCGGCACCTGCGGCCCTGCGCAAACAGACGTTGGACCGTATCCAGCTGGTCTGCGCGCAGACCGACATGACCGGGTCGGCATCCAGCGGCCCGTCCGGGCCCGGCGGCACGACGGGTGGGGCCTCGGGCCTGGCCACTGTGCTGGCTGCGCGCATTCCCGGCCGGTCCGATGACCCGGTGGCACTCGTCGACGAACCCGGAACCGAGGGCGGCGACGATGCCGACGACGCCAAGAAGCGCAGGCGCCGCATGCTGCTGTTGTTCCTGTGGCTGGGCGCGGCGGGGATCGCCGCGCTTGTCGTGGCGTTGCTGTGGCCCTTCACCCGGGACAGCTCGCTCGACCCCGTCGTCATCACGCAAAGCCCGACGCAGCCCAGTCCCACGCTGTCGAGCCCGCCGCAGACTACCCCGCCGCGGCCCACCCCGCCGCCGTCGGCTCCCCCGTCGACCAGTGCTCAGCTTCGACCGACGGTCATCCCGTACGTTCCGCCCCCTTCGCAGATCTACATCGCCCCCACCGAGTCGGCCCCGCCGTCCCGGCCTCCCGCCAGCACCAGGCCGGCCACGCCGCCGACCCGGACGTCGAGCGCAAGCCCCTCGTATGCTCCTCAGCGCTCGGGCGGTCCGGCCGCCACGACCGGCTCGGGAGGCAACGGCCCCAAGCGCGGGTCGTCGGGCTCGTCGGATTCCGGCAGCTCGACCGGCTCGGGCGGAACGACGGGCGGGTCGACGGGCGGCACCACGGGCGGGTCCACGGGTTCTACGGGTTCACCGCGTTCCGGTGGCAATTCCATCAGCTCGAGTGTGCCCTGAACAGGGCGTTCCTGCCTCAAGCACCGCTCCGGCCCGGTGGCCGGAAAAACTTTTCAAAAAAGTGTCATGAGTTGCCCACGTCACTGCTCCTACCTGTAAGAGCGGCCCGACCGGGACCGCGAACACCGCAAGGAGCCCGCCATGAGCACCACCTACGCCGAGCCGACCGCGACCTTCGCGTTCTCCCCCGACCTGCCGACGGGCCCGGAGTTCGCGATCACACCCGAGTACACCGCCACCCACTACACCCCGGGTTCGGACGACCCGACGGCCCTGGCCTGGTCGCTGAGCCCGCTGGGTGACCCGGCCGCCGAGGACGACGACGTGTTCCTCGACACCGACCCGCGCGCCCACGAGTCGGCGATCAAGATCCGCACTGGTGGCGCGTTGGCTGCGATCGTGCTGGGCGCCGCGGGCATGGGTGCCGCCGTGGGCATCGCGATGGTCGACTTCTTCGATACGCCGAGCCTGCCGGCGGTCGTCATCCCCGCCGCGAACGCCCCGGCGGCGGCGCCGATGGCCCCGCACTCCGGGTCCCCCGCCACCGTCGTACCGGCTCCCGCCCAGCTGGTCGCCATCCCGCTGCCTGCCAACACCCGCCCGATCTGATCGCGCCCCAGTTCGGCCGCCTTCTCCGGACGTTGTGGGTGTGGTGAAGCAGTTCGTCGATCAGCGGCTAAGGCCGGGTCGAGAAAGCGCTTGGCAAGACTTCGGCGATGCTTCGCTGGTGGTGTCGCCGCTTGGCCAGGATGAACACAAACCCAAGACCCAGCACCAACTCGCCGAACGTCTCCTTGATCTCGCCGAGGCTGTAGGTGCAGGGGAAAGTGGCGTGGTAGGCCGCCGGGACGCGAATGAACAAGCGGTGGAAGCCCCAGTAGAGCACCTGGTTGTAGATGAACATCGTGGACAGCGCTATCGGAAGGATCGGCATGAACTTCTCCAGCCGCCTCCGAGGCCCTGCCCAGAGCGCGAGGACGGGCGCAAGGACGCCGACCGCGAACAACAGGCTCGCGAACAACGTGTAGGAGTTGATGGCGTGCAGCGCCGTCAGATTGTGCAGGTTCGTCTCGTGCTGTGCATTGATCTCGGATATCGACGGAGGTGTCTCGATACCCAGGAGGCGTTGGCCCCAGCTCTCCTCCTCACCGGCCAGGATGAAGAGCAGCAGCCCGAATCCGAACAGTGAGAGCCGCCGCAGGCGAGGCCACGCTGGGTCGCCGCGCACCTCCCACCACATCACGAAGCACGCGACCATGCCCGCGAGCAGCCCGAGTACCCCGAGGGCCTCGATCGGGTGTTCCTCCTCGACCAGCCATTCGGCGACGTTCTTCGGAAGGAACATCGTGCAGTACGTCAGGGGGGTGAACACCAGCAGCGCCAGCGCCACAGGCCATGATGAGGGGGGTCCGTCATCGCGGAGAATCCGCTCGCGAAGGACGCGCCAGCGCGAGGCGCGCGGCATGAGATGGTCCGCCATAGAGGCCCTGTTTCGCTTGCACTGCGAGCCGCCGAAGCCGTGACGGTGTCGGCGGCAATGAAACCGACGGTGCGTCGATTTCTGCGAAAATTACCAGCCGGAGGGCGGGCCGGCAGCCCGATATATTTGAAGCGGCAATCCAATCTGGACCAGGTTCGCTTACCGATGGGTCCGCGCCCCACGCGGACGGGGAAGCCTCAGCCGACCGGCGCGATACCTGAGGTCGATATCGTGAAGCCCCGCCCGGAGGCCACGCGGCACGTCACGCCGCTCCCCTCCGATCGGCAGGTGAACGGTCCGATCCCGGTCGTCTGGCCGTAGCGCAGCGTGGTCGCCATCAGGATCCCGGCCCGATCCCGCCGCCGCGACCAGGACACAAGCCCGGGGATGGCCACAAGGGTGACTGATCGCTCCCGGCTGGTTGTCACACCCCGGCGCTACCTTTCCGCCAACCGGAAAGGACAATCCGATGACGTTGCTCGCATTCCTGCTCGCCGTGACCGGCACCGGCCTGCTCGCGCTCTCCGCCGTGGGGCTGAGCCGCCCGGGCCCGGTGTCGATGCCCCCGTCGGACGAGGCATGCGGCATGCCGTCCCCCGACGACTCCCGACGCTGCACCGATCATCCCGGCCACGCCGGATGGCACCACACCGAACAGGCCGCCTGGTACGGCGATGTGTGGGCGGTCGACGAGCATGCCGACACCGGCCTTGCTGCGCCACCGGCGGCCTCACGGACCGCCACCGTTCTCGCGGTCCGGAAGGCGCCGCCGGTCATGACGGTGTCGGGTCGACCCCCGCTCAAGTTCAAGGTGGGTGCGATGGGGACCCGGCGGCCGCTGGACTGGCGCCCCTGAGCGGGGACCCGGGCACAAAGTCCTCAGTTTTCTTGTATGGGGAAACGGTTACCGGCGTTTGCCCCGCGTTCTTGCTATGTTCACCCGCAATCAACCTTGCGTTCACCACCGGTGATGCGAACAGACCAGGGAGGTGGCGGTGCAGATCGGACTCATCGTCGCCATCGGCTTCGCCTTGGCCTTCGCCCTGACCAACGGCTTCCACGATGCGTCCAACGCGATCGCCACCCTTGTCGCGACACGGGGCGCCACCCCAGGACAGGCGGTCGTGCTGTCGGCGGTGTTCAACATGGCCGGGGCCGTTTTACTCGGTACCGCCGTGGCCGACACCATCGGCGGAATCGTCACCGTTCCACAGTCCCAGATGGTCTCCGTCGTCGGGGCCGGACTGGCCGGGGCGACGGCGTGGAACGTCTTCACCTGGTGGCGCGGACTGCCGTCGTCGTCGGGACACTCACTGGTCGGCGGGCTGGCCGGGGCGGCGATCGCCGACGGGCTGCTCTCGGGCTACGGCGGCCTCAAGTCGGTGAACTGGGGCGGCCTCAACGGCTGGCATCCGACCGGGGTGATCGGTGTGCTCGTCGCGCTGATGATCTCGCCGGCCCTGGGCTTCGCCTTCGCGCTGCTGTTGTTGCGTGTGCTGCGATTGGCCAGCCGCCGGTGGACGACACGCTGGAACCTGCCGGTCCGCGTCAGCGGTTGGGCCGCTGCCGCGGGTCTGTCGTTCAGCCACGGCGGCAACGATGCGCAGAAGGCGATGGGCGTCATCGCCGTCCTGCTCCTCGCGTCCGGTCAGACCGCCGCGCTGACCGTTCCATTGTGGGTGAAGGTCGTCACGGGCGCCGCACTCACGTTGGGCACCGCATTGGGCGGCTGGCGCATCGTCAAGACCATCGGGCAGCGCATCTTCAGCCTCACGCCGCTGGATTCCTTCACCAGTCAGGCCACCTCCACCGCGGTCATCCTCGGTGCCTCATTGGTCGGCGCCCCGGTCAGCACCACCCAGGTGGTTGCCTCCTCGGTCGTCGGCGTCGGCGGCGGCCGGCGGCGGTGGAAGCACGTGCGCTGGGAGATCGTGCGTGAGATGGCCCTGGCCTGGTTGACCACCATTCCCGCGGCTGCCCTCCTGGCAGTCGCCGTCCTTCTCGCATGGAGAGCAGCACTATGAGTACTACGACCAACCGCAAGCGCCGCTGGTTCCTGCCGGAAACCCCCGATGTGCTCGCCATGCTGCACAAGCAGGCCGAGATCACCGCGCGCGGCATCGACGCGTTCGCCGAGTGGGCGGGCGGGGCCACCGCCCGCGCCGAGGATGTGCGCGACGCCGAACACGACTGCGACGAGGTGCGCCGCGACCTGGTCGACACCGTCCGGCAGGCGTTCACCACACCGATGCAGCCCGAGGATCTCTTCCAGCTCTCCTGTGATCTCGACCGGGTGATCAACGGCGCGAAGAACACCGTGCGCGAGGCCGAGACCATGGGCTTCCCGCCGGATCGCGCCAGCGCTGAGATGGCGGGGCTGCTCGCCGAGGGGGTGCACCACCTGGTGACGGCCATCGAGGCGCTGAGCGGTGTGCGCGGCCTGTCGGCGACGAAGACGGCCGACGCCGCGGTGAAGTCACAACGCGACCTGGAGCGCGTCTACCGTGCGGCCGCCGGCGAACTCCTCGAGATCAGCGACTTCCACGTCGTGGTCGCGCGGCGGGAGTTCTACCGCCGCATCTCGGCGATCTCCGACGACATCGTCGCGGTCGCCGACCGCATCTGGTATTCGCGGGTCAAGGAGTCCTGAGGCCGCCGCCTCAGCCGCGCGGCCAGACGATCATCGGAACCGGCAGCGCACGCATGATTTTGCTGGCCGTGTGGCCGAGGAAGAGCCGCTTCGGCTGGGCCAGGCGGCTGGACCCGATCAGGACGATCTCGCTGTCCTCGAACTCCAGTCCTTGCACGGCGTCCTCCAGCGACTCACCGTGTCCCACAACGCTTGTCACCGCACACTCGGCGGGCAGGGCCGCGGTCGCCTTGGCCACCAGCGTCGCCGCGTGCTGCTCGGCCCGCTGCGTCCAGTCCCGGCGCCGGTCCTCGCTGCCGCCCTCCCCGACGGCCACCAGTGACATCAGCCGAAGTGGGACCTTCCACTCATCTGCCAGGTGGATTGCGGCGTCGAGCAGGTTCTCGGCCCCCGGTTGCATGCCGACCGCGCAGGTGATCCGGCTGATCGCGGGATGGGCCTGATAGCCCGCCGGAGCGAGGGCGACCGGCACCGCCGACGCGTGCAGCAGGGCATCGGCCAGGCTGCCCAGTCCGAAGCGACCACTGCGGACTCGATGGTAGGTGCCGACGACGATCAGCCCGGCCTCCCCGCGATCGGGGTCGGTCGCCGCGTCCAGCAGGCCTTCGGTGATCGAATCCGCGCGCTGCAGGTGACCTTCCGCATGCACGTCCTCCGGGACGTGGCTCAGCCCGTCCTCGAGCCATTCGCGGGCCTGGGCCTCGACCTCAGCATTGAACGCCTCGTCGGGTGAGTACATGTGAAACGTCGGTGCGTCGCTGGGCAGCACCGAGACCAGATCGAGTGCCGCACCCGACGACCGGGCCAGCGTGGCAGCAAGATTGACACCGTCAACGCCACGCTGACGTGGCCCGTACCCGACGACGTACCGCATGGCTGGCACGGTACACGGATGAGCGGCCCCAAACCCGCGACTGGAGAAACGTTCTCGTGCGCCGACCAAACGGCGTCGATGGCGGCTGTCGTTGTGGTAAGCCACTGGGAATGGATCGCCACGCCTCAACCACGACGGGATCACGATGACTCAGGTTGACCCAGGGTCTACGGGAACGACCCAGCTGGCCCGGACGCTGGGCCTGTGGGCCATCGTCGGCCTGGGCCTGGGCTACATGACGCCCACCGTCGTCTTCGACACCTTCGGCATCGTGTCCTCCGAGACCGGGAACGTCGTCCCGACCGCCTACGTGTTGGCTCTGGTGGTCATGGTGTTCACGGCGATCAGCTACGGGCGGATGACTCGGATCTTCCCGTCGGCCGGGTCGTCCTACACCTACACGTCGGCGACGATCAGCCCCAACGTCGGGTTCCTGATCGGCTGGGCGGCCCTGCTCGACTACCTGCTGTTGCCACTGGTCAACGCCCTCATCATCCGCAGCTACATGTACGCCTTTTTCCCCGACGTGCCGTCCTGGCTCTGGGTGGTCGTCTACGTCGCGGCGATCACGGCGATGTGCTTGTTCAGCATGACCAACACCTCGCGGGTGAACATGCTCCTGGTCGCCTTCGAGGTCGTTCTGATCGGGGTCTTCCTGGTCCTGGCCGCCAAGTCCCTGATGGACGGGATGGGCAACGGGACCATCTTCTCCACCCGCCCGGCCTGGCACGACGGTGTGCACCTCAACCTGGTAATCACCGGTGCCACGATCGTGGCGTTCTCCTTCATCGGTTTCGACGCCATCACCATGTACACCGAGGAGGCAAAGGACGCCTCGACGGTGCCGAGGGCGATCGTGCTGGCCCTGCTGATCGGCGGCGCCATCTTCTTCACCGCCGCCTGGTTTACCCAGTCCCTGTTCCCGGACATCTCCGACTTCAGCGAGGAGTCGCTGGAGAACAGCGCGCTGCCGCAGATCGCGTTCATGGTGGGCGGGCACCTGTTCAAGATCCTGCTCACCTCGGCGGCGTTTGCCGCCACGGTCGCCTCCAGCCTGGCATCGCACGCGTCGGTGTCCCGACTGCTCTTCGTGATGGGACGCAACGGTCAGGGGCCGATCGGCCGGTTCTTCGGCTATCTGCACCCGAGTTTTCAGACCCCGTCGTACGCGATCCTGTTCGTGGGAGCCGTCTCGCTGCTGGCGATCTCGTTCAACCTGGACTTCGTGGCGTCGCTGATCAACTTCGGCGCGTTGATCGCCTTCACGTTCGTGAACCTGACGGTCATCGTGTACTTCGCCTACCGGCGCCGGGAAATCAACGGGGCCCGTCAGATCTTCACCAACATCGTGCTGCCGTTGATCGGCATGGGGCTGACGATCGTGCTGTGGATCTACCTGTCGGCGGAGTCGACGCGGTACGGCATCACCTGGTTCATCATCGGAATCGGCGTGCTGCTGTGGATCACGAGGTTCTTCCGTCGCCCCCTGACCATCAACATGGGCGAGGCGCATTCCTGAGCAACGCCCCGCTTGCTTTTCGCCGCGGTTACGCCATGTTTCCGGCAGGTGACGTCAGCCCGGGCAAGATCTTGCCCCGCGGTCGAAATAGACTGTGGCACAGCGCCTTCAGGTGTGGAAGGCGGCTCGGTGTGGTGTCTCTGATGCCGGGACGATGGTCCCCACGATTGGGGCCCGATGGTTTCGGCGGTTCGCGATGCCTTCGGGTTACGGTTTGACCATGAAGCCGGAATGGAAAGCCTCCGAGTACAGCTACCACATCAGGTGGTCGGCCGCGGAGCGCGGCTATGTGGCGTCAGTCGCTGAGTTTCCAGCGCTCAAGTCGCCACCGAAGCCGACCCCACACGCCGCGTTCGACGCGTTGACGGCCTCGGTCGTTGCCAGGCTGCGCCAACTCGACGAGGACGGTCAGCCCAGGCCGGAGGCGTTGGCGCAGGCCGGCTAGACGACGTCACGAGACGATACCGCGCAGGAAGATGTCCACCGCCCCGCGGACGTAGTCGGGTTGGCTGGGCCGCGCATACCATATGGCGTCGGCGCAGATCGTGGACGCGAACATCTGAATCGCGGTGACCGGATCGACGTCGTCACGCAGTTCGCCACGTCGCGCGGCGCGCCGAAAGATTTCAGCGTGGACATCGAATCGGTTGTCGCTGTAGTCCTTTCGGACCTGCGTGAAATCGACCTCGGCGGACTGCGGCAGCAGCGAGCGCAGGTAGCGCACACCTGGTTCGGTGCCCGACAGCGCCGTCAACTGCTCCACGAACGCCATCACGTCGCCGCGCAGTGAACCGGTATCGGGCGTCGGCATCTGTTGTTGCCCGGTGAGCAGCATCGCCTCCATCAACAGCACGCGCCGGTCGTGCCAATGTGCGACGATCGCCTTCACGTCGACGCCGGCTCGCTTCGCGACTCCGTCGAGGGTGAAATCGTCGACACCCGTTGCCGCGAGTTCGGCCATGGCGGCCGTCCGAATGGCTGTGTGCGGCTCGCCGTCGGCCTGTCCCATACCGCCATTAAAGCCGAGTTTCATGCGCCGGAACCCGATGCCGCCACGTGAATTCAAGTCCCGAGGGCGACGGCGCTGCCATACTGACGGCCGGGGTCGGTTCTGAAGGGTTGCGATGCAGGCGAGAAGCGAGGAGACGCGCAGGCGAATCATCGCCGCCGGTGTCGAACTGTTCGACGAGATCGGCTACGGAGGCACTTCGCTTCAGGAACTCGTCGAGCGAGCGCAGATCACGAAGGGTGCGTTCTACTACCACTTCAGCACCAAGCAGGCGGTAGCCGTCGCAATCATCGAAGATGCCGAATCCCTCTTTCGGGAAACCGTGCTGCGGGTGCTCGCCGACACTTCCCTATCGGCGCTGGACAACGTAATCACGCTGACGTTCGTGATCCCCCAGATGCATATTCAGGACAAACTCACCCGGGTCGCCAACAAACTGCGGCAGTCGCTGGCTCAGGTCAGTGGTGCCGGTTCGACCGCCTACCAGCAACGAAAAGATGGCACCTTCCCGCTGTTGACCGCGGCACTCGGCAAGGCCGCCGCGGCCGGCGACATACGGGACGGGATCGACGTCGACAAACTGGGATGGACGATGTGGGCCACCGCGGTCGGCAATCGGTTGCTGTGCGATGCCACCGACGCCGACATCATCGGCTGCACCGCGGACATGTGGGAGATCATCCTGCCGGCCATCGTCACACCGGAGAACCTGCCCTACTTCCGCGAGCGCCTCGAGCGCCGGCAAGTTGACACCCTGTCGGCCTATCTTCTGCGGCACCCGCTCGAACCGCGTTGACCGACGGGCGATCACGGCGCCAGGAACTTCGCGAGTTGCGGCCAGGCCCGTGCAAGGTCACGTTGGGGATCCGAGCGGCGATCCAGCGCGTCGTGGCCCGTGCGGGTACGCAACTGCAGGCCGCCCGCCGGCCGGCTCCGGTGCCCCATCGGTGGGCGGTGCAGCGGCGGCCTGGCGGGGTGGGCGGCCAGCCACGCCGGCGTCCAGCGCCGGTCGGCCAGCCGCGGGGAAGCGTAGCCAACCTGAGAATTGCGTGCGGTTGGTCCCGAAGACGCTCGTCCCGATCCCCAATCGCAGCATTATTGCCTGATGGCCCGGCCGCACCGGTCTGACGTGGCGGCAGATCGCACGCTTGAGCGCCGATCGCCGTCGGCGCCCCTGCGATGGATCGCAGCGGCCAGTGCCCTTCTCGGCGCCATGCTGTATTCCAACTGGCTGCTCGAGATGGCCTTCACCCGGAGCCTCCCCGACCCGGACCTGTTCATCAGCGAACTCGCCGCCACGGATCAACCGCATGGCGAGTGGTTTCGAGGGTGCGACCTGGCCGCGGCGGTCATCCTCCTCGTCGCAGCGGCCGCCGCCCTCGTCGGGATTCGCCGCGACCGGTGGAGCAGAACGGGATGGTGGGCGCTCGCCGTCTTCGCGGTGACAACCGCCCTGGACAGCACCGTCTGGACGCTGGCGTGCGCGCCGAGCTCGGATGCCTCGTGCGCAACCCGGGAGGCGACGGGAGCCGTGCCGATAGGGCATCAGTTGCACCTGCTCAGCAGCGTCGTCGGAGTGCTAGCCGCGATCGTTTCATTGTTTGCTTTCGTCGTAGTCGATCTCCGCCAGCGCCCCCCAGGGCGTCGTGTCGGGCTCTTCCTGCTGGCCGCGTTGATTGCGACGTCGGTATGGACGACAGTCGCGGTCGCCATCGACAGCGCTACCGGCATCGGAGCCGCTGAGGTGGGAATCGCGCAGCGCGTCCAGCTGATCGCGATCGCCGGCTGGCTGATCTTCGTCGCCGTCCGCACCGCCCGTGCACGGGCGTGATGTCGTGAGCGATCGTGTCGACGTCGAGGTGGATGGATATCGGGTCCGGGTCCACATCGACGGGAACAGCGGTCCGGTTGTGGTGTTGTGCAGCGGGCTGGGAGGCCGGCAGCTGCACTGGCGCGACACCGTCGCGGACCTTGCGCGCGATCACACGGTGGTGCGATTCGATCGGCCCGGCACACCGGTGGCGGGCACACCGGCGTTGAATGCTCGTCGCACCGTGCGAGGCGAGGCCGCGCGGATCGCCGCCGTCCTGGATGCGGTAGCCCAGCCGAATTCCGCAGTGGTGGTGGGGCATTCGGTAGCCGGCTTCTACACCGAGGGATTTGCCCGGCTCTACCCCGATCGCACCCGGGCACTGCTGCTGCTCGACTCCAGCATCGCCCCGGACCACCCACTGCTCGCACTTCCGGCCCCCGCCAAGCTCGCCGCCGCCGGCGCCGCAGCGACGCTGTTGGACAAGTTGCATCTACAGACGGCCCTTTGCCTCGCCGGTCTGACGCTGTTGCAGCGGCAACGCCCCGGCGGCCTCGACGCAGGAGCGCGCTATGAGATACGTAGCACCGCGGCCGATCCAGGGCTGGTGACCTCGCTGCTCACCGAATACGCCGCCTACCACGACCTCGCGGCCGAGTTGTGCGCCCTGCGGGCCGACCGCCCGCTTCCACCGGTGCCGCGCATGGTGGTCACCGCGCACAGGGGTTGGCGCACACAGCCCTGGCGCGCCCGGCAGATCCGGCTTGCCGCGGCCCTTGGCGCGGCGCACGAAACGATCGCTCCCGCAGGGCACCTCGTCATGATCGAACAGCCGCTTCGCACCGCCGACGTGATCCGGCGGATCGGACGGTCAGCCACGGAGAACGGTGCCGCGAGGTCACCACGAAAATGACTCTGAACTGCTACTTCTCTGGCCGCGCTGACAGTCGGGTCCCGAGACTGAGCGCGATCGGCTACCGTCGCTTCATCTCAATGAATAGTCGAACGCTGACCAAGGGAATGTGGTGACAGACGGCGACGCGAAGTACGCGGCACGCAAGCTTGTTCTCGGCGCCGTGATTTCCGCTTCGATAGCAACGGCGATGAGTTCGGCCGGCATCGCCGACGCGACTTGCACGTCGGTGCGTGGCACCGGCGCGGGCGCGCAATGCGCAGACGAGCCGTCCAGCTTCTCGGTCCAGCTCGACGAGAAGTCCTCGGTTTCGGCGCAGGGCATCCTCGGCGGCGGCGGTGCGAACAATAGCAAGAGTGATGGCGCCGAGGGTGTTCCGTCTGGTGCCGAACCCGCGCCCGCGTCCAGAAACCTCGGCACCGAGCAATCGGCCGACGATCCCGTGCTCGTGGCCGAGAGTATGGTGGGCACAGATGTTTTCGGCCCGTACGGCTGCGAGGATTTCGTCGACGCCGCTCATGGCCTCACCACCGAGACCGGCATTGCTCACGACGCGGCACTGTCCTTCTACCTGTCACTGGCCGCCCGTGGGCTCGACCACCACGAAACGCCCATCCCGCGTGGCGCCCTGGTGTTCTCCAAAGGTCCCTACGGAAACCACGTCGACATCTCCCGCGGCGACGGGACCTTTGTCTCCGGGGGCGTACAGGGGCTCTCGCCGGGCTACGGGGACGGCCACCAGGTGCAGATCCTGCCCTCCGCCAACCTCGGCTCCTGGACGATGTACGGATGGGTTTATCCACCGTGGTAGGAGCCTTTTAGGGCAGGACCCCGAACCGGTCCGGCTACACCGGATCGACACCATGAACGAGATTCTCAGCAAGCTTTAGCACACCTGCTGATGCACGCCTACAGTCAGCGCATGCGGATTCTGCCCCCCTTGGTGGCCGTGATGCTGTTGTGTGCCTGCGCCCGGACAGAAGTCACGGACGATGCCGCAACCGTGTTGTCCACCAGCGCATCTCCTTCGACAACCGCCACTGCCACCGCCGATCAAGCGGCCCGCAGCCTGAAGGTCTTGGATCGCGTCATCGAGAAGAACAAGCCGGGGTGTTCGGCGGCGGTGGGCATCGCCGGGAAGGTGGTCTGGTCGGGCGCGCGAGGCGTTGCCGATCTGGACTCCGGGACTGAGATCACCACCGATACGGCATTCGATATCGCATCGGTGTCCAAACAGTTCACGGCCACTGCGGCCCTGCTCCTCGCCGGGGCCGGAAAACTATCGCTGGACGCGTCGTTAGCCGAGTACGTGCCCGGGCTCCCGGGATGGTCGCGAACGGTGACGATCACCGAGTTGATACACCAGACCAGCGGTATCCCGGACTACGTCGGTCTGCTTTACGAGGCGGGCTATCAGGACGGCGATCGCACGACCAACGCCGACGCCCTGAAGGCTCTGGCGCAGGTGCGGGACTTGGAGTTCGAGCCCGGGACCCGGTGGAACTACTCCAACTCCAACTATCTGTTGCTCGGCGCAGTCGTCGAAGCGGTATCGGGCGAATCGCTCGCGGACTTTCTCAGCGCCGAGGTCTTCACCCCCCTGGGCCTGGACATGGTGCTGGATCCGGCTCGACCCGTGCCGATGCTGGCCCTGTCGTACATGAAGGACGGCGGCAACGACGCGGTCGCCCCCTCCGCCTGGGAGCAGACCGGTGACGGCTCCATCCAGACCACGCCGAGCCAGCTCGTGATCTGGGCCGACAACTAGCGCACCGGGGCAGTGGGCGGCTCGGAGTTGCTCGCCGCGCAGGTGGACGGTGCCGTTGAGACCGGCTCGGAAACAGGCGAACGCTACGGCGCGGGAATCTTCGTCGGGACCGACGGGACCCTTGAGCACGACGGCTCCTGGGCCGGGTTCCTCACGGATTTCGCGGTCAGCGCCGACCGGACCCACTCGGTGGCCGTCAGTTGCAACACCGACGATCAGGACCCGACCGCCATCGCCGGCGAGATCGCGGAAATCTGGCGATGAAATGCATCGGGCTCGCTTTGGGTCATCGCGATGTTCCTTCCTCGCTCTTGGCGGGATCAGCATTGCGCTTCCAGAAAGGCGGCACGATATGGCCGCGCCGCTTTGCCAGGACCAGCAGAGCGGCCCCCGTCACCGTGCACAGCATGAAGGCGATGACCGAGGACTCAACGCCGAAGCCGCCGCCGGTCAGCAGTGTCGGCCCGTCGATGACCGGTTTGATGAGACCGGGCTCGACGTAGCCTCCCGAAACGATGCCCGAAAAGACGCCCGATTGCGTGTAGTTCCAGGCGATGTGGAAGCCCATGCTCATCCACAGCCGCCGGGTCAGCATGTAGGCCGCGGCGAGCAGGACACCGGCTTCGACGCTGATGAAGACGGCGCCCATCACTGTCGCGGCCGGGTTCATCAGGTGAACAAGGCCGAACACCAATGACGACACCGCCAGCGAGATCCAGCTGCCCAACCACTCTTCGACAATGCGGAACAGCACGCCGCGGAACAACAACTCCTCAAAGATTCCCGAACTCAGCGGCAGCGCGAGCGCCGGCAGCAGGTAGGACACCGGGTTGAGCCCGTCGATCTTGTAGATGCCCATCACCATGAGGAGCAGAATGCAGGCGGTGTAGAGCCCGGCGCCGATAAGAATGCCGGTGCCGAGTTCCCGGCCTATGCCGGGCAGCGCCAGTTCGGCGACCGGCCGGCGCTCGACCAGGCGGACCAGGCCGATGTAGACGGCGAATCCCACCGCCGACCAGCCGATCACGACAGCAATCTGCAGCAGCGGATTGCCAGCCGTCTCCCCGATGAACTTGTTGCTGTAGCCCAGCATGTAGAACATCACGACGCCGAACACGGCGAGGCGCAGCGGCGGGAATTGGGCGATGCGCAGCCACGTCCGCCGGTTGATCGTCACATCGACAGAACGCTTCCAGGATTTCGGTTGGGTTTCAAGAAGTATCCGGCCGAATGATTCTGAACCTGGTCTGGCCCAAACCGTGGGGTCGAAAACACCCTCTGACCTGCGTCGGGCTGACAGGATCTGAACCTGCGGCCACTTGACCCCCAGCTAGATGTACCGCGTTCGCCGACATTCTCACGTGTCCGTCGGTATTGCCATCCGTCGCAGCTCAGAGATGCATTTTGGACATTTAGGGACGACTACGCACGCAGAGCGACACATAGGGAATTTTAGGCTGGTTCGCGTATGCGTTGGCGTGCGTACCCGTACCGGGTATGCGGTCTAATCGCCCTCACCGGAGGTTCCAGGCTCGCCAAGCCAAACGCCTACGCCTCACCGAGACGGCGCGCTCTTCGCCGCGTCGTTTCCCCGTAGGCGGGATAACGGTTCTCCCAGATGGCGAGTTGTTCTGTGCGGTGCCCGATGGACGGTCCTCTGGACGTTGACGGTCGCCTGCATCGTGCTGGCCTGTGACGGCACCGTCCTCAAGGAAGCCACGAAGGTCGTCCTGCGCCGGTTCGACCACTCCGCCAACAAGCCCATGTGCGATGGCTCCCAGAAGCGGGAAGGCTTCGCCGCGACCTGAGGCTTGCCGTCCTCAACCGGTGGTCCTTCGAGGTGCCCGTGTCATCCCCACCCACCGCGTCGATCTTCATGCGCGGAGCTTCGAGGGTCGATAACTCAGTTGTTGGGGCCCTTCATTCGGCCTAGAGCCCGGCGGCTCCGGAAATCTCTCTTCCCCGGACACTCCGGGGCCGCCGACCTGTTGTGCACGAAGGCGTTGGGGTGCACTACCGCCGCCTCGCGGGGTTCAAGTGGTCGATGAACCAGTCACGGGCCAGCGCAGCGACTTTCTCGAGCGTGCCGGGTTCTTCGAATAGATGGGTGGCCCCGGGAACCACAACGAGTTCGCATTCGCAGGGAATCGCGGCCTGTGCACGTTGATTCAGCTCCAGCACCGTCTCATCGCGTCCACCCACGATCAGCAGCGTCGGAGCTCGGACGTTGGTCAGGCATTCACCGGCCAGATCCGGCCGGCCGCCGCGGGAGACAACCGCGGTGATGTTCACACTTGGATCGGTGGCCGCGGCGAGGGCCGCGCCCGCTCCCGTGCTGGCGCCGAAGTAGCCGACCGGGAGGCATGCGGTGCCTGGTTGGCCGGCCAGCCAGTCCGTGACATCGACCAACCGGTGTGCCAGCAGCTCGATGTCAAAGACGTTGGCGCGGTTGCGTTCTTCGTCCGGCGTGAGTAGATCGAACAGTAGCGTGGCGATTCCGGAACTATTCAGCACGTCGGCGACGAATATGTTGCGGGCGCTGAACCTACTGCTGCCACTGCCGTGAGCGAAGACGACGATGCCGCTTGGGTGCTCTGGGATCGTCAGGTGCCCGGCCACCACCACCGGTCCGGCCGCCACTTCGACTTCTTCGTCGCGCAGCGGCGGGTCGGTGGCACTCGTGCTGGCGTCGACCCCGTCCACGATCCGTTTCATCCCTTTAGTGTGTCTCGCGCGATGAAGCGCGGGAAAGAGAACTAGGTCCCCTGGCCGGCAGGCGAGGTTGCCCCGTGCCCGGGACCGACTTGGCCGCGGGTGACTCCACGGCGTCACCCCGAAATACGTCGTTCAAGCCCCCGACGTTTCGGCGCAAATCTCGAAGCGAGAGCGCGCTCGCTGTACTGACCTCAGAGGTTAGGTGAGCGGCTGGCGGGCGGCCCACTTGGCAAGCTGGGGGCGCTCGATCTTGGAGTTGTGCCGCGGATCCACCGGCAGCCGGCGCTTGAACAGAATGGCATGGATGTTGTTCGCGATGTAAGAATCTGCGGCCAGCGTGAGCAGTTCCCGGCGCAAGCCGGGGAGGTCGTCGTTATCAACGTCCGGCTCGACCTCGACGCACAGGACGGGCTGCTCGCCTGCCGGTCCGGGCACTCCCACCAGTCCGCTTCGCCTCACCATCGGGTGAGCGTCGAAGAGCGGCTCGACTTGTAGCGGGAAGACGTTCCCGCCCTGTGCCCTCACCCGCTGTGACACCCGGCCGCAGACCCAGAGCCTGTCCTGCGCGTCGAGATAGCCGACATCCCCGAAGCGGTGCCAGTCCCCTTGTGGGTCGGGCACTTTGTTCTTGCGGGTGCTCTGGGGGTCGAGGTAGTACTCGGGGCTTACGTGCTTGCCGCGTACCAGGATTTCGCCGACCTGCCCGGTGGGCAGTTCCGAGGTTTCCTCTATGGACTCGATGGGACCGTCCACGATGTCGATGATCTTCAGTTCGACGCCCGGCAGGGCGTAGCCCACGCAGACACCGGCTCCCTGCTCGGTCAAGTTCCACAAGCCGTCAAGGTGCTCGCGACTGCCCAGCTCGGTCGACGGCATGGCCTCGGTGGCTCCATAATTCGCCGCCACCTCTCCGTCAGAGGCCATGACTGCGCTCATCATTCTTTCGACCGGCCCGGCGATCGGCGCCCCGGCCCCGATGACGCGTTTCAACGAGGGCATCGTCAGGTTGCGCGCCAACGCTTCCCGGGCCAGGTTCTCGATCAGGACCGGCGCGGCGAAAAACGACCCCACCTTGCAGTCGTTGATGACTTGGATCAGCGCAGCCGAGTCCACTTGGGCCGGGCTCTGCCGGGCAAAATCGATGGGCGGCACCACCATCGTTCCGCCGGCACTGATGGGGATGAACAGGAACGCGGGAAAGACGGCCATATCCACCGGGACCTCGTTGTCCGGATCCCAGCGCCAGCTGTGGTGCGCGTTGCGGAACACCTGACAGAAGTTGCGATGCAAGTACAACGACGGTTTCGCCGGCCCGGTGCTGCCGGTGGTGTAGAGAACGGCGCAGGGATCGTCCGGCCCAACGTGTGGCGGCCCCGGCTCGGCAGGGGCTTGCCTTCGCAGCGACCTGATCGATCGCGCGCCGGGGAAGGGTGGAAATCCGGTGATGATTCGCCCCCCCGGCAACAGTGGGCTTTCCGTGAGAACGAGCTTTCGCAGGTCCCGAGGACCCCATCCGAACGTGATCCGCCCGAGATGCGCGAGCGCGTTGCCCACGAACGCCTCCGGGTGCACGCGGCTGAGCCGCTCCGCGATGTTGCGATAGCCGACCGAGGGATCGATCCAGATGGAGAAGGCGCCCACCCGCGTGAGAGCCGCGCCGATGACGGCGGTCTCGTAGCTAGGGGGAGACATGAAGACGATGCGGGTCAGTTCGGCAATGCCCATCTCGCGCAGCCCCAAGGCAACCGACTCGGCGTCTGCCGACAACTCGGCGTAGCTGTGGCGCTTGTAGCGGCGCCTGCCGTAGCTCTCCCAGCCGTCCAGGTCGACGACCGCGATGCGCTCAGGGTCCTCGCGCGCTACCCGCAACACGATGTCGGCGAGGTTGAAGATGTCGCCGGGGAAAGGTTCCATCTCAGGCCTGCGTCGCCGCCGCGCCCCGTAGGAACCCATCGATGATCAAGGCGACATCATCCGGCTGCTCCAGCATCAGCAGGTGGCCGCTGTCGGTTAGCCATTCCTGGCGTGCGGGGTGCAGGGTCGAATTCAGCCGACGTCCCGCCTTCGGCGAGACGATCTTGTTCTTCAGCCCCCAGATCGTGCAGATGGGCGGGAACCCCTCCTGCGGCTCGAGGTCGTCGATGACCGCGTAATTCTCCAGGTCGTCGAGCACCCCGAGCAGCGACTCCAGCTGGCCGGTGGCCGCATAGGGGCCGTAGACATCGGGGTTGCGATGGACGTGCAAGGCGCGGCCGCGTGGGCCCAGCTGGAATGCGGTCGCAACCGAGCCGATGCCATTGGTGAGCTTCAGGTGCCCGAGCGCCCGGTACACCTGCCGATTGACTGTGGGCATTCGCTCCCGCAACCACAGGAGCGGTCCCAACCAGCCGCCCAGGAAGGTCGACTCGGTGAGCGGGTTGCAGAGCACCAGGGCCTTTACCTTGTCCGGCTGGCGTTCGGTGAACGCGAGCGAGATGGCGCATCCCATGCAGTTGCCCACCAGCGCGACCTTATCCAGTCCGCGTGAGCTAACGAACTCCTCCAGCATCGCGACGTAGTTGTCCAAGGTGTAGCCCCCGCCGGGCTTCGCCGAGTTGCCGAACCCCAGCAGGTCGAGGGCGAAGATCTCGTACTTGTCCGCCAGTCTGTTCGCCACTTCGCCCCAGATGGCATGCGACGAGCCACCGTTGTGAAGCATGATCACCGGCTCACCCTGACCGATGTGCTCATAGGCGATCGATAATCCCCGAAAGTCGAAGCTCTCCAACGCAATCCGCTCCCGCACTTGTGGTCATTGCGACGCCGCCGCGACAAGCCAGCACCTCGGCGTCAATTCAATTCGCCGGCCAGTCGCGCACCCTCGGTGCGACGGCCTCATACTCGAGCCGATCCTGTTGATCGAGGGAACCACGGCACGTCGCCGGCGGGTAGGGACCGAAGTCCCCGACCCGGAAGCCATTCGTCGGCGGTCGGGCATCACCGCGTCATCGCCGGCGCAACTGAGATCGGCACGCTCGGCGCTGCCGCCTGACGAGCGAGTCGCACGAAGCCGGTGCGGGCGCCGAGGTCGACGACGTGTCGCTGCCATGAGGGGCGCGTCCTTCTGCACTGACTCGATCACGTTCATCACGCTTGCTCTGGTCTCATTCGCTCCACTGAGGGCGATGATCTGGCCATTTCAGGTGGAAACTCAGCGAAAATGACAGCCACTTCCAGTTTTGGTGTGACGTGGGGCACAGACCCGGCTAGACTCGACACAGGGTCAATCCGGGGGTGTGATGAGCTTGAGTTCTCAGTTTTTTGGGGGTGGCGGGCGGATGTTTCGTGCGCTGACCTATCCCGTTGCGGAGATGTCAGCCCGCACATGCCCGCATTGCGCCGCCGCGATGAAGCCCGTGGAAGAGCACGCCGACTTGGAGCGATACACCCGGCAGACCTGGTGGAAATGCACTGAGTGCCGGCGTTCTCGCTATTCCCGGGCATAGACAGCTGGCCAAGGCCAGCACATCGAAGTAGCTCGTCAGGTGTGCGACAGCCCAGCCGCAAGAACACGGGACGCCGACTGCTCCCAAGCCAGGATTTACCGACTCGAGCTAACCCGTCGAGACGAAGGAGTAACTGATGAGGGCCAAAGTCGGTGACTGGTTAGTGATGAAGGGCACCACAACTGGGCAACACGATCAGCGCGGACTGATCAGCGAGGTGCACTCCGAAGACGGCTCGCCGCCATATGTGGTGCGCTGGCTGGCCACCGAGCACGAGGCGATTGTGTATCCCGGTTCGGATGCCATCGTCGTGACCGCAGAGGAACAAGAGGAAGCCGACGAACGGGCACGGGCCCGCCTCGCCGCGGTGCAAAGCGAGATCACACCACCAGCGAGCAGATGAGTCGATCGCAGACGGTGCAGACAGTGATATCGCTGCAACCGAACGCTCTATGGTTGGGGCGATTTCGGGGTTTCCGGGGCATTGAACGCTTCGAACTGCCAGCTAGACGGGGCGCAAATGGCCACCGGTGCAACGAATCGTCGAATCGTTCGCGGTGTCGACGATACGTCGGCTTCGAATCGCGCTTTTACCCGGGTGGCACTTCCAAACTCTCGAAAAATACCACCTGACCTGCGTCGGGCTGACAGGATTTGAACCTGCGACCACTTGACCCCCAGTCAAGTGCGCTACC